>USNC01000120.1 GCA_900555915.1 uncultured Porphyromonadaceae bacterium
CGTCGGCAGCGTCAGATGTGTATAAGAGACAGATTTCATATTTTCCAAATATTAATTAATATTTTAATAATTTTAACGCGGTTTTTTATAGAGTGATAATGTCCTTGCGTCGGTTTTCAAGTATCTGCCCCAGAGTTATGTATCCGGAAGTCTGCCTGTGGTCATAATATGGAAAGGCCGGAGACGAATCATCTCCGGCCTTTCTACTATATGCCTGTACTAATATATATGCCTGTATCAATGCCAGCCTTCGTTCTGTTTAAGGTTTCCTGATTTCAGAATCTCAGACTGCGGTATTGGCCAGAGGTTCTGATAGTCGCCGCCCCATTTGCGCGTGGTGATGTAGCTCGGGTTCAGCACCGGAGTATACGTGAAACTTCCGTCGGCATTCTTTGTGATCTCCATCACCTTTATATTCTCGAAATAAGTCTTGCCTTTCTTCCAGCGGCGTACGTCGTAGATACGGTGGCCTTCAAATGCGAGTTCCACGAAACGTTCGTTTTCGTAGCGCTTGGTGAAGTCTTCATTGCTGAGACCTTTCGGAAGGGTGGGCTGTCCGGCACGTTTGCGCACCATGTCGATGGCGTCGGCTGCCGTGAGGCTGAATCCTTCCGGTGCGGTGTAGCCGTTGCCTGCATAGTTTAAGATGGCTTCAGCATAGTCAAGATAAACCTGACCGAGGCGGAAAAGCACCCAGGTGTGCTTGCTTGTGGAGGTTGAGTTGCCCGAAATCTTGTTGAGGCTGTTGACGTATTTCTTAAGGTAGTAGCCGGTAGGTGTGCCGTATGCCACCGAACGTGAGTCATCACCGCCGTAGTAAGTCTCCAGACCTTCTTTCGGCAGACTGTCGGGCCATTTCTCGCCGTTGACAGCCACAGTCTTTGCAAGGCGGGAGTCGCGGTTTGCGTAAGGATTCTGCGGGTCATACAGTGTGTTGGCGGGATCGTCGATTGCCAGACCGTCTGTGGTCTCATAGGCTGATACAAGGTTTTCGGTCGGGCAGTTGCCGCCGGCACCGCCGTTTACGCTTACAGGGAAGTTGCGCTTCTCAAGGTTGTTGTCGTCAGCCACACGGCGCGCGAAGATTATCTCGTTCGACTTCTGATAGCTGTCGGGGCCAAAGAGAGTGGAGTAATCGTTGTCGAGTTTCACCGAGCGTTTTACGCAGGCATCGATACATTCCTTGTTGCGCAAGGCGGCCTCATGCCAGAGTTCCTTCACCTCGCTGTCGCTTTTTCCTTCAGTGAAGAGCGGAGAAGCGTGATAGAGGGCGGCGCGTGCGCGGAGAGCGAGCACGCCGAGGTTGTTTACACGTCCGGGTTCGTTCTCGATGGAGTTGAATGCGCCGTTGTAGTTCTGCACGATATTGTCCTTGATCTCGTCGCATTCCTTGTCGATGAAGGCGAAGATCTCGTCGGGCGATACAGGCACTGCGTTATTGGCCTCGTCGGCGTTGAGATAATTGGTGATCAAAGGCACCGAGCCATACTGACGCACGAGAAGGAAGTAGAAGTATGCACGCATGAAGCGCACCTCCCACTGGTAGTTCTCATATTTGAGCATCTGGTCCTTGTAGTCTTTCTCCAGTTTGTGTTCGGGGAAAGTAAGACCGAGATAGCGGTCGAGATAGAGGTTGCAGTATGTGATGGCCTCCCATGCGTTGCCCCAGGTGTTGGAGTTGGCATTGGTGGCGCTCCATGCGCCGTTGTAGTAAGATTCGATCTGGTTGCCGATGTGGCTGTAGACAGCCTCGTCGGTTGCGGAGCAGAGCGATGCTCCGCTATACATCTGGCCGTGGTCGTAGTCGAGGGCACGGTAGATATGTGTGGTGATCTTGCCCACTTTGTCGAAGTCTCTCTTGATGTAGTCTTCGTCGTTGACCTTGAACTCGTTGTAGTTCATCTGGTCGGAGCAGGCTGTCAGACCAAGCGACATTAATGCCGCAGCGCCGATTATATGTTTCAGTTTCATGTTTCAGTTCGATTTTTTTAGAATGTAAGTTTCACTCCGACCACTACCTGACGAGAGAGCGGTGCGACTGTGCCTAAAGATTCAGGATCCTGATTCTCAAGTTTCTTGCCGCTGCCTGTGGCGATGTTGCAGAGGTCTACGCCGCGAACATACACTTTTGCTCCGTTGATGAAGCCGGTCTTCTTCAGCAGGTTCTTGTTGAAGTTGTAGTAGAGTTCGATGTTGCGGAGTTTTAGATAGCTGCGGTCGCGCTGCCAGAATGTCGAATACTGATAGTTGTTGGCGTTGCTCGTAGAGCTCAGGCGCGGATAGAGCGCGTCGGCATTGTCGTTGAAATCAGCGTTCCAGCGGTTGTCATACACTTCCTGGGCGAGCGATGTGTTGTTGACAAGGCCCCAGTAGTAGCCGGGTGTGGTTAGATTGCAGCCGTAGTTTCCGGTTCCCTGGAAATGTGCCACAAGTCCGATACCTTTGTATTCCGCACCGAGATTGAAGGTATAGAATATTTCCGGACAGATGGAGTTGTTGCCGATTTTGGTCTTGTCGTTGGCATCGATCTTGCCGTCGTTGTTCAAGTCTTCATAGCGGATATCGCCGGGACGTACAGTGGAGAATGTCTGTGTCGGGATCCCCTCTTTGAGGCTTCCGTCGGCATTGAAATCAGCTGTGGTGAAGAGACCTTTGGCCACGAGTCCGTAGGTGGAGCTGAGCGGATTGCCGGTCTCCACAAGGTTTTCATATGCCTTCGGTTCTTCCGCCATGTCTACGATCTTGCTTTTCGAGAAGAGGAATGTTCCGCCGGCCATCACGTTCCAGTCGCCGAACTGCTTGGCGAAGTTGATCTGGAGGTCGACACCCTGGTTGTCTACCTTGCCCTGGTTCTTGAAAGGTGCGGTAAGGCCGATAAGGCTTGAATATGCTCCCGCGCCGTCTACGAAGATGTCATAGTGGCGGTTGTAGAAGTAATCCACTGTGAAGTCGATGCAGTTGAGGAAACTTGCGTCCACACCGATGTCATATTTGGCAACTTTCTCATGCGAGGGGTTCACCATCGGAAGCTGGCCGAGTGTGGTCTCGCCGTAAGTGGCGCCGCCGTCGTATTTCTCCGACCAGGGATATCCTACGCCGGATACGTTGTAGTTCTGGAGATAGTATGTCCAGACATTGTCGCCGGGGAGGCGGTCAAGGTTCTGAATACCCCACGATGCGCGTGCCTTCAGGAAGTTGACCGGTTTGGTGGCGTTGTTGAGGATAACAGCGCCGAGCGACACGTTGGGCGAGAAGCTCCACTTGGTGCCGGGAGCCAGACGGGATGAACCCATCTCCGAGAGGGCGACACCGAGAGAGTAGCGGCTCGCATAGGTGTACTGTCCCCACAGCGATACGTTGTGACGGTAGATGTTGTTGTTGGTTCCCATCGGATCCTCGTAGTCGTAGTGGTATTTCAACTGTCCCATCACCTGGTGGTCGCCGAATACGTTGTCGTATGTGAAGGCGCCCCAGGCGTTGAAACGGCGCTGGAAAGCCTTTGTGCTCGCGCCTGTACCCATCTCGGTAGCCTGGTCTGCGATCTCCCAGTAGGATGTCTGGGGAACGTCGCCGTCCCAGCCTGTCACGCTCGACATACCGAAGTTGTATTTGCGTGAGTGGTCTTCAACGATGTTGGAGACTACGTCGTAGCTTGCGCCTATGTTGAATTTAAGGCCTTTGGTCACCATGCAGAGGTCTTGGATGATCTCTGCGTTGAAGTAAAGGTTGCGCTCGAAATATTTTGTATAGGCCGCGCCCATTGACTGGGCCACCGGGTTGTTGTCGCCCGACCATGTCGAGTTGCCGCCCCATACGCCGTTCTCGTTCTTCACGGGGAATGCGAGAGCGGGAGTATTGTAGATCATCGACCAGAGATCGGACATGGCGCCCGGGCTCTGCATCTCGCCGAGCGAGGTGTGGATGTTGGAGCGGAGCTGGGTGTATTTCCAGAGGTCTACGTCAAGATTGATCCGGATGTTGCCGCGCACGTATTTGTCCTGGGTGGAGTAGCCGGCGTTATTGTTCGCATTCTTGATATAGCCGTCGCTGTAGACGAAGTTGGCCATTGTGAAATAGCGGAACTTCTCGCCGCCGCCGGAAAATTCCACAGATGCGCGGTCGCCGTTGGCATGGTTGCGGAAAGTCTCGCTCACCCAGTCCACGTTGGGGTAGAGCGCCGGATACCTGCCGCTTGCGAAGTGGCCGATCTCCTCCTGGGAATATTTGGGCGTTGTGACTCCTTCGTTGGCCAGAGCCTCGTTCATTGCGTTGGCATATGTCGGTGCGTCAACGAATTTGGGGCGGTTGGTCATGTTGGAGAAGACGTGTTCGTAGTTCACGCGGATGCGCTGTGAGTTGTATTCGCCGCGCTTGGTGATGACATTGATCACGCCGTCGGCTCCCTTGTAGCCGTAGAGGGCGGTGGCTGCCGCGTCTTTGAGTATCTGCACTTCCTCCACTTCCTCCGGGTCGATCATGTTGATGTCGCGTTCGATTCCGTCTACGAGGATAAGCGGTGTGCTTCCCGAAAGGCTCTGGAGTCCGCGTACGTAGAATGTAGGTTCCTGTGCATAGTATGTGCCGTTGCCTGCGATCGTGATAAGGCCGCTGCCATGGCCCAGAAGCGAGTTGCCGATATTCTTGGCGCTCCGCTGGTTGACAGCGTCGTTTTTGATCACTGCTACGGATGCAGTCGAGTTCTCGCGGTTCACTCCGAGGTTCACGCCGATATTGTATTCCTGCGCGAGCCACTTGTTGGCGATGGTGTCGGCTTCCTCCTGAGCAGCGGCCGGGAGTGCTATCCCTGCGGCGAGTGTCATGAGAAATATATTTCTGGATTTCATATATTCAGTAGTTTTGTTTTATCCGGGATATCGCTGTAGTCGCGATACCGACAAATTATTGCGAATTTCTAAATTCTAAATTTTCAGTTTTCAATTTTCAATTTAGATTCACCATCCGGGATTCTGGATCAGTCCGTAGCCCTTGTTGACCTCGTCCTGCGGGAACGGCATCATCAGCCATTTGAGCACTTCCGGATTGTTCTGGTCGTCGGCATAGTCCCAAAGTTTACGGGTACCCTGGTTGATCTCGAAGAATTCATACTCGAAGCGCGAGGGCTCTACCATGCCGCCGTCCTTGTCGTCGCCTTTCCACGGGGAGTTGCGGCGCACCCATTTGTTCTGGGCGTTCTTGATCATTCGGAATGTAGCCATGCCGTGGAGCTTCTTGGTCATCCAGTCCGTGCGCTTGCGGCGTATCATGTCTGTCTCTTATACACATCTCCGAGCCCACGAGACACTGAGCGATCTCGT
>USNC01000121.1 GCA_900555915.1 uncultured Porphyromonadaceae bacterium
ATCTTGAACTTTATATTGATAATCATGGTATTTAGTCAGTTTTTATACAGAACGCTTCCCTTCCATCCATGCTTGATTGAGGGGATAAGGTCGTCATCGGTGATGATCCATGTCACCGGCAATTTTCGATATTCAGGAGGAATCTCTGGATCCGGCGCGACGCCGTCGGTGATATAGATCAGTCCGTCGTATTCGGGATGGGCCATATAGTAGTCGGCGGCAGGTTGGAAGTCAGTGCCGCCGCGGCCAAGCACCTTGAAAGTCTTGATTGCCTTGCGGATAGGCTCGGGATTTCCCTTAAGTTCGGCGTCGAACTGCAGCACATCGATACGCTCCACGCCCTGCTTGAAGATGCGGTTGATCATGCCGAGCATTCGTGAGAGCATCTCCGAATCCACCGACCCGCTCACATCGAGCGCCACCAACACACGGGTGGTATAGGCATACTTGCTCCCCATCTGCTCAAACCCGTAGCGCCGCGAGGGGCGCATTCGGGTGAGGTCGCGCCGCTGGCTCAGAATAGATTTCTTGAACCCCTTCAGGATGTTTGCCACATCTATAGGCGGCACAAGCGATGCCTTGACACACTCCACGAAATCTGCCGGAAGTGTACCCCAGCCGCGTCTCGGGCCGGCCATGGTGGCCTGGATTATGAGGTTTATGTCGATACAGATGATTGTATCCTCCTCCCACATCGAGGCTGCCTCGGCCCACATCTGCATCTGAGCCGACAGTGACGGACGCGACAGGTCTCCTACGCAGCTCGATTCATCCGATTCTCCGGAATCGCCGGCGCCACTGATTCCGATAGAGATGTCGACATTGACCTGCATGGGCGGTAGCATGCGGTGGAGCAGGCCATAATATTCCTCGAAGGTCTTTCCCTTGGGCAGCGCATCCACAATGAATTGCGGCACAAGTTCAAAGCAGAAGGCCTTCACACCTCCCATATTGTCGAGTATCGTCATATTGGAGGCGAGATACAATATCTCGGGGCGTGCTCTGAATGGTTGGCGCAGATAGGGGTGCTTGAGCACGATGCGCAGGACCTCGACCTTGAGGCGGTCGGCGAGTTCCTTGTCGTCGATGCCGTCAATCAGCTTGGCGTTATACTCAATCTTTCCGCCGCCGGTGCGCAATGGCACATGTAGCCGGCTGTTTTCGGTCAATGCCTGGGTACAGTACATCGAAAACAGCAACGGCTCCAGCAGAAACCACCGCTGAGCCACATCGCTGATGCGCTCATCTGCCCGTTTATGTGAATCCTTATTCGCCATATCAGCTTTGACTTATGACTTTCATGACCTCATAACTCTGACCTCTGACTTAAATCAAAGATTCATAATAAACTCAGTGATCTTCACATAGATATCCGGAGCGTTGCTGAGCAGGAAAGCGCAGGCTTTGGGATACTGACCCTTCTGAAATGTCTCGGCGAAATGGGCGGCTGCCTCGCGGTTGCTCTGCCCGGTGGTGAGCCAAGCCACATACTCTGCGGCGTTGAACACCCATTTGCTCTTCTCCTTCGCGCCCTTGGGCTCGTTGAGCTCCAGATGACGCAGCAGCGAGTCGTTGACCATCGAGAGGTCGGGCAGCGTAAGTGCCGCCAGCGTGTCCTTATGCTTGTTAAAGTCCTCCAACACATCCTTGCCGTTGAGCTTTCGGTCGCGCTTGATGGCCTCGAAGAAGATATTCGACACCGCCGGACCGATCACGCCGGCGATCGTCTTTTTCAGGGCATTGTTTACATTGGGCGACAGCTTGAGTATGTCGCTCACACGCTCCCAGCCGCGGCGGTCGGGTGTCTTTTCCAGATTGTCGGCATCCTCGCGCAGTTTGCCGTCGAGATACTCCGTGTTCTCCTCTATGAATTTAATCACAGACGGGTGGATTTCCGAGCGTTCGGCCCAGAGCAGCCATTCGCTCACCGAGGGCTTGAAGGTGTAGATGTTGAAGCGGCTCACCAGTGCCGGGTCGAGGTCGGTGAGCTGGTATTCCTGTCCGGCATTCACCGCCGAGATGATGCGGCTCCCCTTGGGCAGTGCCTTTCCGGCGAGTTTCCGGTTGAGCGTCAGGTCCATCACCGACTGTAGGATTTCGGGGCGGGCGCGGTTGAGCTCGTCGAGGAAAAGCACAATCGGTTTGCCGTCGATAGGAAACCAATAGGGGGGGAGGAAGTCTGTCTTGCCGGTCTTGCTGTTCTTGCTCGGCAGGCCGATAAGGTCGCCGGGGTCCGACATCTGGCCCAAAAACAGCGTGACCACGGGTATGCCTTTGGCCTCGAAATAGTCGGTGAGTATACGGCTCTTGCCGATGCCATGAGCGCCGGCGAGCATAATATTATGCTCGGCCGGCGTCATAGCCAATATTTCGACAAGGTCTTTTGCGTTGATATTGATGGTCATCCGTTATTTCTTCTTTATGAAATGGCGTTTTGCGGCGGTTGTTTTGCGCCATGGAGCATTCTTGAATGCTCCGGATTCAAACATAAGATCATCGGGGAGTGTGACTTGCTTGAGTTCCGTGCAATCCTCAAATGCGCCGGGGAAGAATATAAATTTGTTTATGCGGTCACCTGTTGCGATTTCTTTTACTGAATCAGGGATAGTGATGCTCTCAAGCGATGTACACTTTAGGAATGCCGCATGGCCAATCTTGGTCAGGCCGTCATGAAGTGTCACATCTTTGAGACTTGTGCACTGATTAAATGTATCTGCCTTGATTTCAGAGACACTTCCGGGAATCTCCACGCTTATCAGACTATCACAATTAAGGAATGCTTCTTTGTTAAGAATAATCAGCGACGATGGAAGATTTACTGTCTGCAGATTTTTGCATTCCTTGAACGCTCCACTTCCTATCTCGGAGACAGTGTCAGAGAACTCTATTTCCTGAAGATATTTGCATTCTGCAAATGCCTGTGAACCGATTATACGGAGACCGGGTTGGATAATTAGGCGTTTTAAGGATTTTGTCTCATCCTCCTTTTCGAAGCCACTAAACGCCCTCATGCTTGCCGGTTCGCCAAAGGAGCGGGAAAAAGCATTGTCTCTTATTTTTTCAATACCTGCGGGGATGTTTAGATTTTCGCCACTCTTCAGGACACGCAGTAGAACCTTGCTGTCTTTGTCAATGAAGAGACCGTTCTTTATTGCATAGTGCTTGCTCTCTATGTCTGCGTCCTTCAGTCCGGAGTTGACGAATGCGTTCCATTCGATAGAAGTAATGCCGTCATGGAGATTGAGGGATTTCAATGCTTTACATTCACAAAATGCAAGCCCCCCGATAGTTGTCAGCGAATCCGGAAGATTGATTGACGAGAGTTTGTCGCAGCCGCAGAAGGCTTGTGATTCTATGGTAGTGAGCGAATCGGGAAGAACAACTTCCGTAAAGTTCTTGTTGGAAAAGGCATTGGCATCAATCGTCTCAATATCTGATGAGAGTATCAGCTTCGAGAAAGTTGTGCAGTTAATGTCAAGGCCTTGGATAGATTTCTTCCAGGCAGTGATACGGAGAGTTGGGGCGTCGGTTAATTTCGCCTCTTCGCGACAGATGTCTACAAAACTCTGTATGTCAAATTTGCCCTTGAGCTGATAGTGGCCGAGTATGGTATGCCCATTGGCGAAGTCGACTCTAACCTCAGCCATACCGCCATCCGTCTCGATACTATGTTTCCATTCCGACAATGAAGCGTCAAGAGCCATAGCGTTAAAAGCTTCAAGTTTAGCTTTTTTTGCCGCTGTCTTTTCGGTTTGCTGTGCTTTTTTGGGGGTGGGATTGGTCTGACCCCAAGGCGAATCTTTGAACTTTGCTTTAATTTTGCCCCATGTTAATCCTTTCGGAAGATCCACTTCCTTGACGGAACTACATTTATTGAAAGCCATGAGTCCGAATTTTGTGTCCGGATTCAATATAGTGACGTGTTCAAGGGCCTTGCACTCTGCAAAAGCAGAGGTGCCAATCTCCATAAGATGACTGCCTAAAACCAGTGTTTTTATTGACTCGCAGTAACCAAAAGCAGAATCTTGAATTTCAGTGACAGAGTCAGGAATTATAACGGATTCAAGACTCTCGCACTGTGAGAACGCATTATTTTTGATTTTTTGCAGTCCACTTCCGAATACAACCGTTTTCAGCATGCGACAGGAATCAAATGCTCGACTCCCAATTTCAACTACAGAATCCGGAATATCAATCGACTCAAGACTTGAGCAACCATTAAATGTTTTATCATAAATCTCTTGCAACCCGCATCCAAGAGCGGCCGATTTGAGCGCATCACATGCTTCAAAAGCATTACTTCCGATTTCAACTACAGAATCCGGAATGTCAATGGACTCAAGGTTTTCGCATCCGTAAAATGCAGAAACACCAACCTCCAACAAACCTTGAGGGAGTGTAATCTCTTTCAAATTCTTTTGGTCACGGAATGCGTTAGTTTTGATTTTCGTAATTCCAGCAGGAACAGCAACTGATGAAACAGAGCCATCCAAGTAACAAATTAAAGTCTCGCTCTCTTTATCCAAGAGCAAACCGTCGCTTATGGCGAATCTGTCGCTTACAAGCGAGCCGTTGGCTAAGTTGGTTTCATGGAAAGCTCCACCTTCTATCTCGGTCACGCTTGACGGAATATTTATTGACGATAGTGCGGTACACCCTTTGAATGCAAAGGCACCTATCTGACGAAGGCCATCCTGGAGCACAACTTCCTGGAGGGATGTACACCCCTTGAATGCACCATATTTAAGTTCTTCCGCCTCGATGTTGATATGCTGCAACGATATACAACCATCACAGGCAAGTTGGCCTATCGATTTCAGCAAGCTCGAAAAGCAGATAGATTCAAGCGCAGTGCAATTTCTGAACAATTCGTCTGGGAGTTCCGTCATAGAAGAAGGGAAGACAACGCTTTTCAACGAGGAAGTAGCGTTTATAAATGTCTTCGGCCCGATCTCCGTGAATCCCTCAGGAATCACAAGGTCGGCAGGTGACCCCGCCGCCTCGTAGTCCTTTTTGGAATACATTTTTGCCATATTGTATTTTTTTAATTAGTTATCTGATTCGTGCTCAATTATCACATTGCAGTCGAGATACTGCACCGGATTCTGATGGGCCGGTTCTTGGCGGAGAAGGTGTAGCGGCGTACGCTGGTGTTGATGTAAGGTGAGTCAGACACCTCTGTGCCATCGAAGCGCACCCGTTGCCGATGCCATGAGCGCCGACGAGCATAATATTATGCTCGGCCGGCGTCATAGCCAATATTT
>USNC01000122.1 GCA_900555915.1 uncultured Porphyromonadaceae bacterium
GAGATCGCTCAGTGTCTCGTGGGCTCGGAGATGTGTATAAGAGACAGGAGTTTCAGCGCTTCGATTTCCAGTTCCTTCATGAAAGCGGCCACACGGCTGGGGATGGCCCCGAAGTAATGGTCTTCCAGCTGCTGGTTCTTGGCGCTGTCATGGCCCATCAGCGTGCGTCCGGTCATCAGCAGGTCGGGACGTGCGGCGTACAACCCTTCGTCAACCAGAAAATATTCCTGCTCCCAGCCCAGATAGGAAAAGACCTTCTCGACATTCTTGTCGAAATAGCGGCACACCTCGGTCGCAGCCTTGTTCACGGCCGAAATCGACCGTAGCAGAGGCACTTTATAATCGAGCGCCTCGCCCGTATAGGCGAGTCCATCCATAAAAAAGGAGAAGAAGAGAAACATCTGGTTTATCACCGCGTTCGCACCCGTGGCCACCTCGCCCATCCTGGCAGCGCACGCGTATAAGAGAACTGTGGCGGCAATCAGACATGCCGACCTGAAAAACAGGTTTGAATTGACGCTGAAAATCAGTTTCCAGCCGCCGGAGAGCACCACCGGTTTCCAGCCGGCACCGATGCGTATGCCATGTCGCCGACACATGCCGGCGGCCATCACAGCGACCGGAAGCACCATAATCCACTGGGCCGTCAGGGTGCCCATCGCTATTCCCTTGAAGCCAAGGCCGAAAACATACACAAATGTCAGGGTAGCCGCAACATTGAGCATACTCATACCCACATTGAGCAGCATGGCCTTGCCGGTTGACTGCATTCCTACAAACCATCCGGTGACCGCGGTGAGCACCATCATAGGCACAGCGCCGGCTATGCACACAGAAAAATAGTATGATGCGAGATCCGACACCGCATCCGACGCCCCCATCACTCCAAGCAGAATATTCCTGACCGGCTGCGACACCGCCATGAGCAGCAATCCTATGACGACGCCCATCAGCACCGCTCTCATCAAAGTCTGCCCCATGCGTCCGCGGTCCGAGGCGCCATAGGCAGACGCCGTAAGCCCGGACGTGCCGCCTCTTAAAAAACTGAAAAGCCAATAGACGCCAGACATCATCACGGAGCCTATGGCTATCCCGGCGAGATACTTCTCCTCGCCCATGTGTCCGGCCACCGCAGTGTCGCACAGACCCAGCAACGGCACCGAGATATTGCTCAGCACCGTGGGCAGCGTCATCCCCGCTATAGTGCGGTTCATATCACGCCTTTCGTTATTCCCAACACTTGTCATGATGCAAATATCTGAAAAAAATACGAAACAAACAAGCGATAAGTTGTTTTTAGCCGGATTTATTGTTAATTTTGCAGTATGAGCGAAGAAATCAACAAATACAACAGCCGTGCCGACTATATGGACAACGGTCAATGGCATCTTGCCGTAGACATCTCCTCACATGGCGTAGGAGCCTGGCTTGTGCCCGACGAGTGCCTCGGACGGCCTCCCAAGCAACTGGTCCGCGAGTCCTGGCAGCCAGCCGAAGAAGGTCTGCTGCGCCGCATCGAGGATGTGGTCTACGACAACCCGACGATACTCGACGACTTCTCGGCCGACATCATAGTGGAAAGCGAACGCCAACTGTGGCTGCCCGCATCCCTCTATCCTTCCGACGAAGACTGCGCCGAGACATACACAGAAGTCTATGGCGGCGACGTGTTTGAAGTCATGATCAATGAGACCGGAAAGGAAAAGAACGCGTTCACTCTCACGCCCGGCCTGAAGTCGTTCATGCAGCGGTCATTTCCCGGGGCAAGGATATGGAGCCAGCAGACTCTCCTCAAGGAGGCTGCCATGACTCCACACGACTCTTTCAAATGCCTGCTCGACATACGGGAGGAGTATGCTGATTTCGTACTTCTCGACCGCGGCGAACTCCTCAGCGCATCATCGCATCCGTGGAAAACGGTCAACGACATTGCATATACCCTTGTCAACATTCTCCAGACCTACGGAGCCGGACTCAACGACACAGACCTGGTATGCAGCGGACTACGCGAAGCGAGACAAGTGCTCGGCAAGACATTCTCCCCGTATTTCAAAACAATAAGCCAGAAAAACCATGACCTTGACGGAATTTCGATACCGACAGCGGTCTATCTGGCCATCAACAGAAAGAAGAGATATGCGAATCATTCGAGGTAAATATGGGAAACGCCGTTTCGACGTGCCCCACAATATCACGGCCCGTCCGACTACGGACTTCGCCAAAGAAAACATTTTCAATGTGATTGAGAATATCGAGGATATCGAAGACAAAATCGTGCTCGATCTCTTCGCCGGCACCGGGGCCATCAGTCTTGAGTTTCTTTCGAGGGGAGCGTCATCGGTCACATCCGTGGAGATGGCATCGACTCAGGCCAACTTCATTCGCAGCGTGAAAGACAAACTCGGCGACAATGCCTTGCGCGTGATACGTGGAGATGTGTTCAAATTCATATCCACGGCTAAACGCCCCTACGACATCGTCTTCGCAGACCCCCCATACGACCATCCACGCTTTGACGAGATACCGGGACTTATCATCAACTCACCAATCACTGCGGAAGGCACCCTGGTAATCATCGAGCACAGCGCGAAGCATGATTTCTCGCAACTTCCTTCATTTGAGCAACACCGCACATACGGCTCAGTAAATTTCTCAATCTTCAGAAAATAAAGTTGTTTAATATCATATGGAAAATATAAAACTTGACAGGATAGAAGACGCGATAGAGGATTTCCGCAATGGAAAGTTTGTCATCGTGGTCGACGACGAAGACCGCGAAAACGAGGGAGACCTCATCATTGCCGCTGAAAAGATAACACCGGAGCAGGTCAATTTCATGCTCCGGAATGCACGCGGAGTGCTTTGCGCGCCGCTCACCATCAAGCGATGCAGGGAATTGAAACTCGGGTTTCAAGTGGAGGAAAACACCTCGATGCTCGGCACTCCTTTCACTGTCACGGTTGACAAACTCGAAGGATGCTCCACCGGGGTAAGCGCCTACGACCGCGCAGCCACTCTCAACGCGCTTGCCGACCCTAAATCCACACCCGAGACATTCGGACGCCCGGGACACATAAACCCCCTCTACGCACAGGACAGAGGTGTCCTTGACCGTGCGGGACACACAGAGGCAGCGGTAGACCTCGCACGCCTCGCAGGGCTGCAGCCGGCCGGAGTGCTGATGGAGATAATGAATGAAGACGGCACCATGGCCCGCCTTCCGCAACTCAAGAAACTTGCCCGGGAATGGGACATGAAACTGATCAGCATCCGCGACCTCATCTCCTATCGTCTTGAGCATGACAATATGCTTGAGAAAGGCGAGGAGGTCGACATGCCCACAGCCTACGGCCACTTCCGCCTTGTGCCATTCCGCCAGAAAGACAATGGTCTGGAGCATATCGCCCTCATCAAGGGCGATATTGAAGGAGATGCGCCCCTGCTGGTCAGAGTCCACAGCAGCTGCGCCACCGGCGACATCTTCGGCTCCATGCGCTGCGAATGCGGCGAACAGCTCCACAAGGCCATGGAAATGATCGAGAAAGAAGGACGGGGGGCGATAATCTACCTTAATCAGGAAGGTCGCGGCATCGGCCTTATGGACAAGATAAAAGCCTACAAACTTCAGGAAGAGGGTCTCGACACCGTAGACGCAAACATCCACCTCGGGCACAAAGCCGACGAAAGAAACTACGGGGTGGGCGCATCCATTCTGAACGCCCTCGGCATTAAGAAAATGCGCCTGCTCAGCAATAATCCGATGAAGAGAATCGGTCTTGAAGGTTTCGGAGTGGAGATAGTGGAGAATGTGCCGCTTGAGGTGGAGCCAAACAAATACAACCGATTCTATATGCACACCAAGAAAGAGCGTATGGGGCACAACTTGAAATTCAGCTGACCAACCCAAAATGAAAAAGACAGTCATATCAATCATAGCCATAGGTCTATCCTTAGGCTCACAAGCAAAAAAAGCGCTCGACCACAGCAGTTTCGACGACTGGAAGAAAGTGACCAACCATTCGCTGAGCAATGACGGGGCCTGGGCCGCGTTCAGTGTCAATCCGCAGGAAGGCGACGGAATGCTGACGTTGCGCAACACAAAAAACAATGCGGAAATCAACATTCCGCGTGGATCAGGCGTGAAATTCACGGCCGACAGCCGTTGGGCCATCGCCGAGATAATCCCCCTCTTCAAGGATACCCGCCAGGCAAAAATCGATAAGAAGAAAGATTTCGACATGCCTCAGGACTCTCTGGCCATCATTGACCTGAAGAGCAGATCAGTGACCAAGATCCCCCTTGTCAAGGGCTTCAAGACGTCGAAAGACGGAAGTGCCTGGATAGCATACCATAGTTGTGACACCACCGTCACCAAAAACATCAGACTCAAAGACAAGGATGCCGGGCTTCCGCTGGTGATCCGCAATCTTTCCTCGGGCGATACTGTAGTGGTTCCTTATGTGAAGCACTACGTATTCAGCGATGAAGGCTCACGTCTTGCCACAGTGATCTGCCCGCCGGAGAAAGATTCCGTTTTCAACAGCGGGGTCAGACTCTTTGATCTTGCGAAAAGCGATACGTATCAGCTTGACGAGAAAAAGAAATACTACGGCTCGCCGGTCTTCTCCAAAGACGGCATGAAACTTGCCTATACCGCTACCAACGACAGCAACAAGACCGGCACACGGCGTATGCAGCTCTGGCTTGCAGACCTCGCTTCTTCCTCGATCTCGCCCGAAGAGATAGAAGTCGCAATCACCACAGGCCGTAAAGGTCCGAATCTGCAGCGCCCGCACGCCGAAGACCCCGAACTTCAGGAGAAGTTGCTTTCGGAATGGAAGGAGAAAATGGCCAAGTCAAGAGGTGAGGAACTATACATCAACCAATATTCCGAGCCGGAATTCAGCCACAACGGCCTGCGCCTTGTGATTGGAGTCGCGCCCGAGATAGCGCCAGACGACACCACACTTGTAAGTTTCGAAACACCCGAACTTGACATATGGCGCTGGGACGCACCGTACACCCCTCCGCAAGACAACCACAATGTGGAATCCATGCGTAAGCAGACATTCCCGGTAGTAATCGATCTTGCTAGCGGCAACCGGCAACTCATCGACTCCAATCCCCTCGCATCAATAGATGTGCCCGACCGCTGGGATGCCGACTGGGCACTTCTCCGCGGCCCGAGCAAGGAAATAG
>USNC01000123.1 GCA_900555915.1 uncultured Porphyromonadaceae bacterium
TTATTACAGCAGAGGATATTGTTCCAATTTCGGATTAAATATCTTCTGCTGTTGAATATTCCGTATTATTGGTTATATAATCAGTAATTTATGTAGTGCCATATAACATTTTCAAAACTAATTTTGTAATCGGCATAATACTCTCATTATTATCGCAATGGAAGAATCTGACAAAGGAATACCCCGACGGCCCTTATATTCGGTACACCCGTGCATTTTGCCTCAGCAACGGGTGCTATGACATCTTTTATGGACCGAGCCTTCTTCGCAGGATCATTTACGCCTTGCCTGGAAGCCCGGTGCTCAAATGTATTGAAGCCGGAAAACAACTCGGTATCACTTCGCCGGTATATGAAGACTTCACACCAATAAATTTTATAAGATAAGAACTTATGGCTCTAAGAAAAATCAGAACAACACTCGCGGTTATCTTCCTGTTGGCGATAACCTTGCTGTTCCTCGACTTCACAGGCACACTCCAGGCGTGGCTGGGCTGGATGGCGAAGATACAATTTCTACCGGCATTGTTAGCTCTGAATGTCGGTGTAATAATAGGTCTTGTTGCATTGACCCTGATATTCGGACGAATATACTGCTCTGTAATATGTCCGCTGGGCGTGATGCAAGACGCTTTTGCTTGGTTTGGAAAGAAAGCCAAGAAAAACAGGTACAAGTATTCTCCGGCAAAAAGCGTCATGCGATATGTCATGCTTGGTGTCGTTATTGTGGCATTCCTGCTCGGCATCGGTAGTATAGTGGCTCTGTTCGCTCCATACAGCGCATACGGACGCATTGCGCAGAACCTGCTTTCTCCTGTCTGGCAATTCGGGAACAATCTGTTGGCAGACTGGGCTGAGAAACACGATAGTTACGCGTTCTACACTGTTGATGGAAGATTGCCGCGAATCCATGATGCCGAAAATATTCAGCGAGTGAAACCGTACCGGAATCAGGATTTTTTTACTATTTTTGCAGTCTGAATGTAGTGTAATTCAACTTATGATGATAAGAATATGGAATCACCGGTAATAAACGAACACAATAAACAGGAATATCCTCCGATGCACACAGCAGAACATCTGCTCAACGGCGAGATGGCTCGCCGTTATGGCCACGGACGGGCTTTTTCAGCCCACATCGAGAGGAAGAAATCCAAACTCGACTATCATCTGCCCAGGGCTTTGACAGATGAAGAAATCAAGATGCTCGAAGATTACGTCAACGACATCATCAAAGAGAATGTTGAGGTGACAGAAGAATACATCACCCGCGCCGAAGCGATGGATAGATTCGATATGAGCCGATTGCCGGAGAATGCTTCCGACACTGTCAGGGTAGTCCATATAGGCGGTTACGACCAGTGTCTGTGTGCGGGCACCCATGTGAATCGGACCGCTGGGATCGGAACATTCCGAATCACGAGCAGCCGATTTGCCGATGGAGTGCAACGGTTGGTTTTCAGGTTGGACACCGCGAAATAACTATACCCCGAAATAACAATAGGTAGCACATCGGATAAGAATACGCCTGAATCAGTTGATGAGGGAATCCAATGCGGAGGCATACAGCCGACCTACCGGTATGCTTTTGCCGTTGACAAGAGTCACCTCACGTCTGCTGAAACTCTTTATCTTCGATTTCCCCACGATGAATGAGCGGTGAATTCTCATGAAGTCCCTGTCCGGAAGCTGACTTCCGATATTCTTTAGTATCACGCGCGACACCACACACTCGCCACTAGCAAGGAAAATCTTCACGTATCCCTCCATAGCCTCGATGTAGAGTATTTCCTCAAGCGGAATTGTCACATTGTTGTATTCTCGCTTCACGGTGATGCTTTGTGGCGCTTCGTCTCTTTTGCTGAGTCCGATGCGCCGCATAGCCTTGCCGAAAGCTGTGACAAACCGGTCGTAGGCAAACGGCTTGTGCAGGTAATCCACAGCATCAAGTTCGAATCCCTTCAGCGCATAGTCCAGATAAGCGGTGGTGAATATGAAGCAGGTATCCTCCGGCAACATGCCGGCGATTGAGATGCCGCTGGCATTTCCCATTTCAATGTCAAGAAACACTACGGCCGGACGTTCTCGCCTGATTGCCTCCAGACCCTCCCACGGGTCAGAAAAGACCGACAGCTCCACACCGCCCATCCTATTGCAGAATTTAGAGATCACATCAAGTGCGAGAGGTTCGTCGTCGATCGCTACGCATCTTATATTTCCCATTTGCATTCAGTCCAATTGTAAAGTTAGATCTACTTTATATATTCCATCCTTTTCCCCTATATCAAGAGTGTGGCGTTCCGGAAAAAGGCTCTCCAGCCGCGACCGGCAGTTCTCGATTCCCACCGGAACATTCTCCCTGAATTCGTCGGCATGCTTCATTATCCTGTTGCTCGTACAGAAACGCAATATGCCTTCTTTTACGCTCAGATATATCCCGATGCGGCAATCCTTGCTTGCCGACACTCCGTATTTGAATGCATTCTCCACAAATGTCAGCATAAGCATCGGGGGCACATTGAGAGTGTCATCGTCCACTTCGCAATCCCAGTCTACTGTGGTGTGGGCGTTAAGCCGTATCTGCTGAAGGTCGATGTAGCTGCCGATATAGGCGATTTCTTCGGCGAGAGTCACAGCTTCCTTTTCTATAGTGACATAAGTGTATTTCAAAATATCCGTAAACTTGATGAAGGCATTCTCCGCCTTCTCCGAAGTGCCTATGACAAGGCTGTAGAGAGAGTTTAGCGTGTTGAAGAGGAAATGCGGGCTTATCTGGGCCTTGAACACCGCCAGTTCCGCCTTGCGCCGCTGCGCTTCTATTTGCTTCTTCAGCAACAGTTGCTGGTAAAGTTCCTTTACAAACGATATGGTCAGTCCATATCCCGTCACGAGAGAGAACATCAGCCATAATGTCACGGAGACCCCGAAATTCCGCACCTGTGTCTGGTATTCGCTCATGGCTGGAGTGACGAACTCCATGGCGGGGAGTGGATAAAGCGAAAGAAGCCAGTTGAGAACCACAAGAACTCCTATTGTCACCGCTATTCTCGCATATTTCCTGCTTATAAGCATTTTCGGTACGTTCGCCTTCAGCAGAACGAAGTAGCAGCCATACAGAAAAAAGCAGGCGACAAAGAAAAACACAGGCCATTGTCCGAACCAATGGTGCACCGGCCCTAAAATGATGAGGACTGGCAGTAGCACCACACAGAAAAAGAGGTCGAGCAGGAGCGATGTTTTGTTCTCGATAGTTTTCATTCTGCAAAATTAGCATTCTTTGGCTTACGATGCAAACTGAATATCATACGATTCATTGACACATTCACGTTGTATATTGACAGATTCGGTCAAATTCAGTCATAAACCCCTATATTTGCATAAAATTCAAGATGATGAAATATCTGCTGATAACTACATTGCTGATGTCGGTGATCGCTGTCTCGTGCGGAAAGAAAGAGCAGACTGCTGAGCAGCCTTCGCTTTTCGAGGCTTCGCGGCAGGAACTTGCCACGGCCGTGGAGCAGCGCGATCAACTGCTCGCTCTGGTAAAGGATATCTCCGTCAGTATGGACCAGATAAAGCATCTTGAAAACATAATGACGGTGGCCGGAACACAGACACCGGAGAATCCCGCCCAACGCTCCCAACTGATTTCCGATATGGCGGTTCTGAAGGAAACACTTCAGAAAAAGCGCGCTCAATTGGCAGAACTTGAAGGAAGATTGGAAAACTCCGCGCTGTATTCCGAAGAACTTAAGGCAACGATAAAGGCCCTGCGCAACCAGATAGACAAGCAGACTGCTGAAATTGACACGCTGCGTGCGCAGGTGTCAGATGCAAGAAAGACTATACGCGCGCTTTCCGATGAAGTCGATTCGCTCAGCCTGACAGTCGCTGCGGCTAATGAGCATCTCGACGTCGCACGGACAGCGTCAGCGCGTCTCGAAAACGAATTGAACACATGCTATTATGTGGCGGCGGAAAAATCGCAGCTTAAGCGCCATCATATCATTGAGACCGGATTTCTTCGTAAGACAAAACTTCTGACCGGCGATTTCGACAAGGGGCTCTTCGTGATAGGCGACAAACGTAATCTGCACGCTGTCAATATCGGCTCGCATAAAGCAAAAATCCATACCAACCATCCGGCAGACTCTTACGAACTTGCCGACAGCGGCGGCAGGAAGAGGTTGGTGATCGTCGATCCCGAAAAGTTCTGGAGCCTCACCAACTATCTTGTCATACAGACCGACTAACTTACAAGGACACTACATTTCAATCCCTCGGTTCCAGACCAAAATATACGGCATGAATCTGCATGAATTCATCAGCAGATTCATGCCGTATATTTACGCTTGCTTTGACTCTGCCGTTTTTATCTGTAATTTTGCAGGTGGTTCTCCAGATGAAATGGAGTCTTGGACAACCTCTATATCACGATACCACACCGGAACCATATTAATCGAAAATAAATGAGATATCGAATATCAATCCTGGCGTTGGCATTCTGTCATGCCGTGGCGTTTGAAGCGGCCGGCATGGCGCTGCCCGACAGCGTCGCCGCCGATTCCACGGCAGTTGTCAGAAAAGGCTATGCGGTAACTGGAACTGTGACCGACCGCAAGGGGCAGCCGCTCATCGGTGCAAATGTGGCTGTCAAAGATGATCCCAAGCGGGGCACTGTCACAGATATTGACGGAAATTTCACTCTGGGAGGAGTGGATGTCGGCACTGTGCTGCATATATCCTACGTAGGCTACAGGCCGGAGGATATAGTGGTCAAGCCCGGCAGAAGCAACTATGCCATAGTTATGAAAATAGACCGGGCGCTCCTCGATGAAGTCGTAGTGGTTGGATATGCCACCCGGCGGAAGATAGATCTTACAGGGGCTGTGTCTTCGGTCGATGCGGATGCGCTTGAAGACCGGCCTTTGACAAATGTCACAAACGCTCTCGCCGGGCTTGCGGCTGGTCTCTCAGTTACAAATTCGGGTGGCAACACCCCGGGATATGAGTCTCAGAGCATCGTTGTCCGCGGGCAGGGCACGCTCAACGATGCGTCTCCTCTCGTGGTGGTGGATGGCATGACCGGCATCGCACTCAGCGACATAAATCCTCAGGACATTCAGAACATATCAGTGCCTGTCTCTTATACACATCTCCGAGCCCACGAGACACTGAGCGATCTCG
>USNC01000124.1 GCA_900555915.1 uncultured Porphyromonadaceae bacterium
GATCGTCGGCAGCGTCAGATGTGTATAAGAGACAGGTATAAGGATATGATAGAGAGCAATGGCGGAAAGAATGTGGGCAGCATATCCAAAAAGACCTCATTCGTCCTCGCTGGTGAGAATATGGGGCCGTCTAAACTTGAGAAATGTCATAAACTCGGCATACCTCTTGTATCGGAAGAAGAGTTCCTCTCAATGTTATGAGAGGTTCTGTCTCTTCTTCCGCGAGGTCTTGAGTTCATCTTTAAGGAAGCGCGCGGTGGGTGTCTTGAGCGGCGCCAGCTGCTCGGGTGTGCCCGCCGCAAGCAGACGGCCTCCGTCGCGGCCTCCGTCCGGACCCATCTCTATGAGCCAGTCGGCCGACTTTATCACATCGAGGTTGTGCTCGATGACCACCATCGTGTTTCCTTTGTCTACAAGGCGGTTGATGACTTTCAGCAATACCTTTATGTCCTGGAAGTGAAGTCCGGTGGTAGGCTCGTCGAGTATGAACATGGTGCGTCCGGTGTCTTTCTTGGCAAGTTCCGTAGCAAGTTTCACCCGCTGGTTCTCACCTCCGCTCAATGTGCTCGAAGGCTGTCCGAGTTTAAGGTATCCGAGCCCGATATCCTGGAGCACTTTTATTTTCTTAAGTATTGACGGCACATTCTCAAAAAATTCCACTGCCTGGTTTACGGTCATTTCCAGAACGTCGGCTATTGACTTCCCCTTATATCTCACTTCAAGGGTCTCGCGGTTATAGCGCTTGCCGTGACACTCCTCACACGGCACAAGCACGTCGGGAAGAAAATTCATCTCTATGGTGCGGTAGCCGTTCCCCTTGCAGTTCTCGCATCGGCCGCCGCCCACATTGAATGAGAAACGCCCCGGTTTATATCCGCGTATTTTCGATTCAGGCAGTTCCACATAGAGTTTCCTTATGTCTGTGAAGACTCCTGTATAAGTGGAGGGATTGGAGCGGGGGCTGCGGCCGAGCGGCGACTGGTCTACTATCACTACCTTGTCGATATTCTCCACCCCTTCCACTTCCCGGTAAGGAAGAGGCTGGGTGTTGGAGCGGTAGAATCGCTGGCTGAGTATCGGATGAAGTGTGCCGTTGACAAGGCTCGACTTCCCGGAGCCTGACACTCCGGTGACACATATGAATTTGCCAAGCGGAAACTCGACATCCACGTTTTTCAGATTATGGCCTGTCGCACCCTTTATAGTGAGGGTCTTGCCATTGCCTTCCCGCCGTTTGGCCGGAATCTCTATGCTTTCGTCTCCGTTAAGGAAGTCGGCTGTCAGGGTATGTGCGTTTTTCATCTCTTCCGGAGTGCCTTGAAACACTACGTTGCCTCCTTTGCGTCCTGCCCCGGGACCTATGTCCACTATATAGTCCGACTGCGTCATGATATCCTTGTCGTGCTCCACCACTATGATTGAATTGCCGTTGTCGCGCAGTTGCTTAAGGCTGTTGATGAGACGCTCATTGTCTCTCTGGTGTAGCCCGATGGATGGCTCGTCGAGAATATATAGCACATTCACAAGTTGGCTGCCTATCTGTGTGGCGAGCCTGATGCGTTGGCTTTCCCCTCCCGACAAGGTGGAGCTGCGTCTGTTGAGCGAGAGATAGTCGAGTCCTACGTCAAGAAGGAATTTAAGCCGCGACCTTATCTCCTTCAGAATCTCCACCGCTACAAGACGGCGCTGCTGGTCCACACGGTCCTCAAGACCTGCCGTCCACTCATAAAGTTCCTTGATGTCCATGTTGGCCACTTCGGCTATGTTCTTCCCGTCGATGAAATAATGAAGGGAAATCTTGTTGAGCCTTTGGCCTTCGCATTCCGGACATACGGCTCTGGTGTAGAACTGTTCGCTCCATTTCCTGGCTTCGCTTCCGAATTCGTCGCTTTGCTGAGACTCGATATATTTCACAAGCCCGTCGAAACTCGATTCGTATGAATGTGTCTGCATGGTGGCGTTGGAAATCACAAGCCGTGCGTCGGTGCCGTTCAGTATGTCGTCGAGCACGTCGGCCGGGAGATCCTTTATCGGAGTCTTGATGCTTGCGCCGTGCATGTTGCAGATAGCCTCTATCTGCATGAATATCATGCTGCTCTTGTATCTGCCGAGCGGAACTATACCTCCCTCATGTATCGACTTGCTGTCGTCGGGCACTATCTTCTCCATGTCGATTATGTTCACTTCGCCCAGACCCTTGCACCTGCGGCATGCTCCCTGCGGCGAATTGAATGAAAAGTTATGGGGAGCCGGTTCCGGATAGGAGAGTCCTGTCTCCGAATCCATAAGAAGCAGCGAGAACAGATGCACGAGACCGGTCTCCATGTCGATCACCATCATTTGCTTGTCGCCTTGCTTCAGGGCTTCATCTATAGCTTCCTTCAGCCGCTGGCTGTCATTGTCGCGCACTTTAAGACGGTCTATGACCAGTTCGATACTGTGATTGCGGTATCTGTCTGTCTTCATGCCATAGGCAAGTTCTTTCAGTTCTCCGTCTACCCTGACATTGATATATCCCTTTTTGCGAAGTGTCTCAAACAGTTCCTTATAGTGTCCCTTTCGGTTTTTGACTATGGGCGCAAGTACATATATCTTCTTTCCTGAGAACGTGGTCTGCACCATCTCTGCAATCTTTTCCTTGGTGTATTTCACCATGGGCTTGCCGCTCAAATAACTTCTCGCTTCGCCGAGACGTGCGAATAGCAGTCGGAAGAAGTCATATATTTCTGTTGTTGTGCCTATAGTGGACCGTGGATTGTTGTTGACTGTCTTCTGCTCGATGCTGATCACTGGATTAAGCCCTGTGATTTTATCTACATCAGGCCGCTCCATATTGCCGAGGAGATTTCGGGCATAAGCAGAGAATGTCTCTATGTAGCGCCTTTGGCCTTCGGCGAAAATCGTGTCGAAGGCCAGCGATGATTTTCCGCTTCCGCTCAAACCCGTGATGACACACAGGCTGTTGTGTGGTATTGTCACATCTATGTTCTTGAGGTTGTGTACTCTCGCACCCACTACCTCTATGTTTTCGGTCTGATTTAGTATGTCGTTCATATATAAATTCCTGATGGGTTTTGGTATGCAATGGAAGTGCCTCTCACGGCAATTGCCGGCGTCAGTTGCCTGTGGTGCCGGTGCCTTCCCGTCCTACGTATTTCACCACGTTGATGTCACCGCTTCGTTTATATTTCTTCCCGTCGGTGCCTGTGGCTTCTATCACATAATAGAAAACGCCTGAATCTATGGTTTTGCCTCCAGTCTTGCCGTCCCAGCCCTGGTCGGGCGATGTGAGATGGCACACCTGGTGGCCGTTGCGGTCGAATATGTGACACTCGAAGTCAAGCAGCGAGCGGTAGGCCACTTTCCATTCGTCGTTCACTCCGTCTCCGTTGGGTGAGAACGCATTGGGGATAAGAAGTTCACTCTCTCCGATTGCCACTTCATACGTCTCGCTGTAATATTCGCAGCTTCCATCTGCATTGCTGCCGATGTACCGGATATAATGGGTTCCTTCCTCAAGGAAGGTGTAGTCAAGATCCTGGGTCGTGAATCTGTAGTCGATGTTTTCAAACGATGGGTCTCTTGTAAGTTGCCATTCGCTGTGGATAAGGCCGTCTGTCACGTATGCCTGAAACATTATGTCGCACGGGGCTGACCCTCCGAGTCCATCGTTGTCGCCGTTTCCGAGTTGGTTGCTGGCTGACTTGTCGGGCTGCTCCCCGCTCTTTCTGTCCTGTATCGCGAAAGTGCGGGCGTCTACCGATGTCGGAGCCGCCGGTGGGGTCTCTACCGATTCTTCCCAGTTCCATGCCCTCAGAAATCTGTCGCCTGACAATCTGAACACGGTGGAGCAGTAGTTGGGCGGGGTCAGTCGATATTGCGACTGAAGGCTCTCAAATGTAGATTGCGTGCGCACCTGATTGAAAAGTTCGTTCTGTTCCGACCATTCCTGAGTGTTGTATTCCACAGTTATCTGCTGGTCGAGGGTCTTCTGCACGCCGTTGACGGTGTAATATCTGATAGGGGAGCCTTCTCCATCCACATCTATGATGCTGACACCACACTCCTGATCCGCCGACACGCTCGCTCCGTTGAGTTTGAGGCGATGCTTTGAATAGTCGGTGATCCAGAAACAGTATCTTCTGTCTCCGTCTTCCACTATGTAACCGTGATCTCCCTCCAGAGATTGCAGGGTGCTCGTGTCGCCGGTTTGCTCGGAGGTTGCCGCCTCGGCATGTCCGCCGCCGAGATTGCTGTATTTGAGCCAGTTTATGCGGTTGCCGGCCGCAGATGTGTATGATGCTGTCACTCCTTGGGCGGAGTAGAGCACATATATTTTCTCAAGGCCGGTACTCTTGTCCGGTGTCTCCTCAAGTACTTTCAGACTGTTGCCGTGAAACGACAATGATTGCGCGCCTGCCGTAAAAGACAGTCCGCACACCATCATTATACTTATGAGATTTCGTCTTGCCATATCTATAATATAACGATTTCTCCGCCGTTTAATTACATCGCGTGCAACTTTATTTTGTATGCGTATGGACATGGACAATGACACAGAACAATCCGGTGTCTTGAATTGTATATACAGAAAAAAAGAATGGAAGAAAACAAAATTGAGAGCCATCCCTTCCCACCCTTTGTGCCACCGGGAGCGAAAGTCCTGATTCTTGGCACATTCCCTCCAGGCGAACACCGCTGGAGCATGAATTTCTATTATCCTAATCCGATCAATGATTTCTGGCGCATATGCGGATTGCTCTTTGCCGGCGACCGCGATGCTCTTTACGATCCTCTCCGGAAGTGCTTCAGGGAAGAAGACTGCCGGCGCATGATGTCGGATCGTCATATTGCCTTGAACGACACTGCGAGGGAGGTTCGCCGACTGAAAGGGAATGCTTCCGACAAGTATCTTGAGATAGTGACTCCGGTCCCTTTGTATGATTTGCTCGCTGACATGCCTGATTGCCACACTATTGCCACCACTGGAGAGAAGGCGGCCGGTGTGATTGCCCGTATCACGGCCTCCGATGTCCCTAAGATGGGTGAGATGGTGAAGTCTCCTGATGGTCTTGAAATTTGGCGTATGCCTTCTACAAGCCGCGCTTACCCGATGAGAATGGAGAGGAAGGCTGAGTATTATGCCGCCTTGTTCAGGTCTGTCGGGATATTGTGATGCTATTCTGT
>USNC01000125.1 GCA_900555915.1 uncultured Porphyromonadaceae bacterium
CGAGATCGCTCAGTGTCTCGTGGGCTCGGAGATGTGTATAAGAGACAGCCCTGAAGATTATCGAACCAAGGTGTCTCGGAAAATGAATTCTCGCTTATTTCCAACACAGTTCCTGGGATATTTACAGAAATCAAATTTGCACATGCATAAAATGCACATTCACCAATTCTGACAACACCATCTGGAACTGAGACTTCTTCAAAGCCCAATCCCGCAAAAGCATAGTCCGGAATTTCTTTCAAACGGTCTGACAATATGATCCCATTACAACATGTCTGGTCAGACGATAGAAAAGCCTTGAAGCCTACAGATTCAAGTGATGACAAATCAAGAACACCCGTAATCTGATTACCATAGAAAGCGTAGTCTCCCACAACTTTTACTTTTGACAGATCTATATTCTTGACAGGCACCTCTCCAAACGCCCAGTCACCTATGACTTCCACGGATGAGGGAATATGCAGGGTCTCTATAGAAGTGTTGCGGAATGTTTTCTCCGGTATCTCTTTAATACCATCAGGTATGTTTACAGTCTTTAATTCAGCAGCCCTCTCAAACACTTTCTTACCGAAAGCCATGGCATTGGAGGGAAGTTTTACTGACTCGACAGAAGTGTTCTTATAGAACATGTAGTTTGCCACCTTAGTGAGATTCTGAGGAATCACGACATGTTTGAATGAAGAGTTTTCCGCAAACGCACCGGAAAGATCCTTGCAGAAAACGTGCTGGGTGCTTGAGACTCCTCCCATCCCAGTGTCATGAGACTCCGATATTATTGTGTCCGTCTCAGACAAATAATAGATTTCAGTCGTCGTGCCAAACCCTATGTCGGATCTATCAACCAGCAATGACTTGTAAGGCTGGTTGTCTCCGACTAAAGTTATCTGCGAGATATCAAGAGAATCGATATTTGCCATTTTGCCGGCGCCACTCACAAGATAGGAAATATCCATACCGTTCAGTTCTCCTGTTATAGTCAGTCTGTCGATGCGCGACACAGACAGATCTGCCATCAGATCACGCAATGATCCCGGATTTGTTACGTTTACCTCCGTATTCCCGGCATGTGATCCGATGCTGGAAAATCCGACAAGTAAAAGCAGCAAGCATCGTAAAAGCTTTTTCATAATTTTACTGTTGATTAGAAAATGTAAAAGATTGTGATTACCCTGACAACAAAAAAGCGGGAGCCACACCTTGCTCATCCCGCTTTCAGAGGCCTACCACAGCCCAATACGACTGAATGAGCAATGGTAGCACCCCGCGAAGTATATATGCAATTATTCCCATCTATAGTTTCTCAACATAGACGGGATGTACACATACGTACCCACCGGGCATCTACTACTGCTTCATTCCTGGTCGTATTTTAGAAAGTGGTAGTTTCTGAAAGCCAAGAAATAAAGCGTCAGCGACGCCTTTCGTTATCTTTATTTACAAAACCTCCCAATCACCCGGTGATACTCCTCCTCTGAGGCACCGCTGTCATCGCGGGGTTTCATCTGCAAATTTAGGCATTTTTTCTCATACCCGCAAATTGCAGTTCTACAATTTTTTATATTTGAAATCAAAACGGCCACAAAACCGATCATAATGACACATACCGTTTAATTAACAATCCAGCGCCCGCTCGCATCATTCACTGTGGATTGCGGACGGATTCGGTGGTTTCGTCGACGAGGTATGCGAGGGATTCGTAGAGGCGGCCGATTGTGGAGCGCATGGAGATCTCGCAGGTGCGGGCAAGCGAGTAGCAACCGTCGAACTCCATATCGCCGATCTCATTCTTTTCGTCGCGTGTGGCGGATTCCGCCACTTCCGGATTGATGAAGCCACGGTCGCCGGCCGCGCCGCAGCAGTGAGTGTTGACAGGGAGCACCACCTCCCTGCTGCATGCCCGGCCTACCTTCTCCATGCTTTCACGCAAATTGAGAATTGTGGCGGCACACGTAGGATGAAGCAATATTCTGCCCTTAGGCCGGGTCACACTCACCTTCGGCAAGACATAATCGGCAAGCCACCTGGTGACATCGACAATCTTCAGCCGACCGAACTTATCTTTAGCCTCTTCGCTGAGACACTCACGAATCTCCATAAGAAGAGTGTGGGTGCAGGAAGTGGTGTCGCAGAAAATCGGGATTCTGCCGCCATCGCTCACCTCATACAGACAGTCGAGGGCCTTCTCCGCCATAATACGCTGACCTTCCGGATCGCCCTTGTGCGACCATATCTGCGAACAGCATATGCCATGCACTTTCTTAGGAACAGCAATTGTCATTCCGGCCTTCCGGCCTATTCTCACTATCACTTGTATCAGGTCGTCCTTTCCCTTTACGGAAGAAGCGCCGAAAATTCTCGTGACGCAGGCCGGGAAATAGATCCAGTCGGGGTGTGACGGTTCGCAGTAATGCAGTTTCGACGGATAGGGGAAGTATTTAGACCAGTGGGGCACCTTGTCGCAGATACGGTGCAGGAAGTCTGTGGCCCATACCAGCGGATAGGGGGATATCACCTTCTGGGTGGCGACGGCCACTTTCAGCATATCGCGGATCGCAGTCTCCACCGCGCCATAATGCAGGGCAGACTTTGTGAGAACGGACTTAAACATAGCGCTTCCGGCACGGCTCCTGTCGGCATCGGTAAGCACTGCGGTGTTGATGCTCATCGGACAAGGCACGAGGCAGCTGCCGTCCGTGCAACAGGAATCCATACCGATGAAGTAATACTCCTTGTGCAAATTCTCCTCATGGGGATGATCCTTCATGATGCGGTGGGCCTGTATCCTCTGGCGGGGAGTGAGGGTTATGTCGCGTGTGGGACACACATGCTCGCAATATCCGCACTCCATACACATATCGGCGTGTTCGTAGCCGGCATCCTCGCCAAAGAGGGGCATGTGCTTCATCGGCTGTATGAAAGCATCCGGATCATCGTTGATGACCACTCCGGGATTCAGAATATTCTGAGGATCGGCAAGCCGCTTCACCTTCTTCATCAACGCATATATGTCGTCGCCCCATTCCTTGGCCACAAACGGCGCGATGGCGCGGCCTGTGCCGTGCTCCCCTTTCAGCGAACCGTTGACACTTATGACATGGTCGACAAAATCATCCATGAAATGGCGGAAGTTGTCGAGATCCCGCTGAGTGTGCATCGGCGATGTGAGGAGCGGATGGATGTTGCCGTCGCGGGCATGTCCGAATATAGCACCCTCATAACCGTATCTGGCAAACAAGCGTTGAGTGCCTCCGACAAGACGGTGAAGCACATCCACCGGAGAACATACATCCTCAAGGACAACGCTGTCGCCCGGCACTCTAGCACCTGCCACGCAGGGAAATATACCGTTGCGCATGCTCCAGAGGCGTTCCCGCTCGGCAAGGGTATGTGTGAAGTCGTCCATCCCATCCAATCCCTTCAGCGTTTTTATTTTCGGAGTCAGCCGGCCGATCAGTTCCGCCATCTCCCCCTCCGTGGCGGCACCATAGTCGATGAGAAGAGCCGTAGTGCCCTGCGGCCGGTCGAGTTTCTTCCCGAGATAACTGCGGAGAGAGGTATAGTCCATCATCTCCACCGAGAGAGCGCCGCTCTCGCCCAGCCATGACGCGCTTGCGGCGGCCGACACCACATCCGGAAAATAAAGCATGGCGCTGCTGTAGACATTCTGCAGCGGCAGAGTCGAGAGTTCTCCGCTTACGATAAACGCCAATGTGCCTTCCGCACCGATCAGAAGATGGCTGAAAATGTCGAGGGGGTCATCATAGTCCACGAATGAATTCATGGCATAGCCCGTAACGTTCTTTATCTTATATTTCTCTATTATCTTGTTTCGCATACGGTCGTCGGCGAGAACAGTCCGTCTTATCTCGGACAGCCCCCGGCAAAGTTCTTTTTCCTGCTCTGCGAAGCGCCGCCGGTCTTCCGGCACTGCGGTGTCATATCTGTTGCCGTTGGCGAGCACAAATTCGATGGAAGAGAGCGTATGGTATGAATTGTGTCTCACTCCGGCCTGCATACCGGAACTATTGTTGGAAAGAATGCCGCCCATCATCGCCGCGCCCTTCGAGGCCGGGTCCGGACCTATGTGGGTGTGATGCGGCTTCAGATAAGCGTTTATCTGGGCTGCAGTGAGCCCCGGTTCAAACCATATCTTCTTGCCATTGTCGCGGATCTCGTATTTATGCCAATCAGTACGCAATTCGCATATCAGACCGCTGTTGACAGTCTGGCCTGACAGCGACGTGCCGCCGGCGCGGAACGTCACGCCGAGACCCCTTCTTCGGGCAAGCGCAAGGATCCGCTGCACCTCGGCCACAGACCCCGGACGCACCACTGCCTCCGGAAGTATTTTGAAATAAGAGGCGTCGCGGGCGTAGATCTCGCGCCAGAGTTCGCTGTCAAGTATCTTGTCGTCGGCCAATATATGCCTCAGGTCGTGTCGAAGGTTCTCCATAGTAATATACGAGTTGGGTGTTGACATCAAAACACTTATAGGCCAAGGATGGTTTATGGCCTAAATTCAGACTGCGCAAGGCATTATACTATAAAATAGCGAGAGACCAAGATATCTTAGATGTCATTTTTTCGCGCCAACATGTTGCCTTCATCGAATAAATTGTGTAATTTTGTAGATGATATGAAAGAAGCGCAGGTTGACATAAAGGAGAACGACATTCTGGCCACATCGCCCGAATTGCTCGCTACGCTGCTCAAAGACCATACCACACATGGAAACATCTTCTGGGCTACGGACAATTACGCCGGGCGTGGAGCAGGTTATCAATTCTCCGATCCCATCACCATTGAGGCTATCACCGGCGAGAACAGCTCGGTAATTGTACCCCGTGCGCTGAAATCGCGTGAGCAGCAACAGAAGCGCAGCCGCGATATGGCTGAGGTATTCACTCCCTCATGGGTCTGCAACAAGCAGAACAATCTCGTAGACGACGCATGGTTCGGACGCGAAAATGTTTTCAATACCGAGGTGGACAATCCTGACGGCACTCATAATTGGACTGTCAATCCTGCGCCTGTCATGTTTCCCGAGGGTAAGACCTGGTGTGACTATGTCGATGAAAATCGCCTTGAGATAACTTGCGGCGAGGCACCTTATCTCGTCAGCCGATATGACACAGTGACAGGCATTCCCATTTCCAT
>USNC01000126.1 GCA_900555915.1 uncultured Porphyromonadaceae bacterium
GCTCGGAGATGTGTATAAGAGACAGATCCTTTCAGATCCATTGCCAGTCCGAACGAGAATAACGAGAACCCCTTTGGCTCAATCGCATAGCTCGCTATGCTCAATCAGACTTGGCGAATTTGAATAAAAAAAATTGATGATCTATCATATTCTTTTTGCAGTTTTCAAAAAAAAATCGTAACTTTGGCTCATAATCGTATTTGCCAAAAGCATATGAACACACAAAGCATAAATCGCGCCGCCTCCTCCCCGCTGTTAAAAATATCGACATTCTTTATAATGCTGCTTCACATGGCGGGGTGCACCGACAGCAACTCTTGGCAGAAGGGGGAAGGCATGATATGGCACACTGTATGGCATGCCACCTATCTTGGAGAACCGGAAATGCTCACGGCTGCGATCGACTCTCTAAAAAGCGTGGAGCGGAGCATATCCGTATTCGACCCCAACTCACTGATATCGAAAATAAACGCCTCGGAATATGGAATGACCGACACACATCTGGCAAATGTCTACAACAAGGCAAAGGAGATCAACCATCTGAGCAACGGCATGTTTGACCCTACAATATCAAGAATCATCGACGCATGGGGATTCGGAAAAGACCACACCGCCAACGCCGACACCGCCTCTGTCAAGGAAATGCTCAAGACTGTAGGCATCGACAAGACTTATATCCAGGACGGAATTCTCTACAAGGAGTCGCCGGAGATCAGTTTCAACTTCTCCGCCATAGCGAAAGGCTACGGAGTGGATGTGGCGGCAAAAACACTCCGCGACAGAGGATGCCGGAATCTGATGTTCGACATCGGAGGCGAGATAGTATGCTACGGCAACAATCCCGACGGAAGAAAATGGAGAATACTAATCGAGACACCCGACGAGCAGTTTCTACGCGACGAGATGAACAGCGACCGGCTGCCTACCTTCTCCAGCCCTCTTGTGGTGGAACTGAGCGATGAGTCGCTTGCCACTTCGGGCAATTACCGCAACTACCGCAAGAACAACGGCAGACCCTACGGACACACCATCTCCCCCAGCACCGGACGCCCCGTGATGACCGACATACTCAGCGCATCCGTAATCGCGCCCACCTGCATGGAGGCCGACGCCATGGCCACCGCATGCATGGCGATGGGCTCGGCCGACGGAATGGCGATGCTGCTTGAGAAAGGCCTGCCCGGAGCCTTCATCCTCTATTCGGGCGAGGTGCTGGTAAACGACAAAATGAACGAACACATTGTAAAGACCGATGGACAATAATATATTATCCACACTTGTCACCATACTCACCTCCCTCGCCTCGATAGCCATAATCGCAGTATATTTCAACCTGCAGAACCAGAAGATACGCAAAGAGCACGAAGCGGCCGCGGCCCAGAGAGAGAGGGATGCCGAACAGCGGATAGCACGCCAACGCGAGGAAATGGAACGCCGTCTCGCCATGCAGCAGGCCGACATGGAGCGCAGGATGGAGCAACGCACTGCAAACGCGGAGCAGCAGTCAAAACTCAACTTCGCCAGCCTGGCCGAAGAGATTCTGAGAAGGCAGAGCGCGGCCCTCAAGACTCAGAACACTGAAATGTTCGCTCAGGCTCTCGACCCTGTCAGAACCAAACTCGATGAATTTTCCAGGACCATCACAGACTCATACGTGAAGGAAACAGCCGACCGCAGGTCGCTTTCCGACCAGATAGAACGCCTTATGCAACTCAACAGCGACATAGGCAGGGAGGCGCGAAACCTGACCACCGCACTAAAAGGCGACTCCAAGGTGCAGGGCGACTGGGGAGAGATGGTGCTCCAGACGCTTCTTGAAAGCGCCGGCATGACCGAGGGAAAGAATTTTTTCACTCAGGTGACTCGCGACGAAGCCGACCGCACCATCTCGGACGAGCAGGGAAACCGCTTGCGCCCGGATGTGGTGGTGGCGCTCCCAGACAACCACAAGATGGTGATCGACTCGAAAGTGTCGCTAAAGGCATACACGGAATACATGTCGGCACAGTCTGACGCGGAACGCTCCGACGCAGGACGCCGCCATATTAGATCGGTGGTGAACCACATAGATGAGCTCGGCGACAAGAAGTATCAGAAATACATAAGCAAGGCCGCCGACCACGTAATGATGTTCATCCCCAACGAAGGAGCCTACTACGCGGCGATGCAACTCAATCCCGACCTCTGGAAATATGCCTACGACCGCAATGTGGTGATGGTATCGCCCACACATCTCTTCTCGGTGATGCAGATTGTGGCGCAGCTGTGGCAGCAGGACCGGCAGAACAAATACGCCATGGAGATAGCGAAAGCGGGAGGGGAACTCTACGATAAATTCGTGGATTACTACAACGACATGGCCAAGGTGGAAAAATCGCTTCACGACGTGATAAAGAATTTCGAACGATGCCGTTCGGATGTTGAAAACAGAGTCGGTCTGACTGCCAAAGCCAACAAGCTGAAGGAACTCGGGGCAAAAGCATCCAAAACACTGCCGGAATGAGACACAGAAAGATTTTCCAGACGCTGGCCTCCGCCTTCATTCTGGCCGTGCTCGCCGTCGGCATATGGTGGATGTCAGACCATGTGGTCTGGCTCGGCGACGATCTCGACTACAAATACATGATGAAAGGCGACATATGGCAATCTTGGGGCTTCATCCGAACATGGCAGGACCTGCTGCACTCGCAGCTGACACACTACTTCCATGTCAACGGCCGGTTCGTGGCGCACACTCTCGTGCAGCTCTTCTGCGGAATGCTCGGCCAGCACATATTCGCGATCATCAATGCAGGAATGTATCTGCTGCTCGCCGTCTCACTTGCCGTCAGTGGAAAGGTGTCTCCAAGCCGCAACTCCGCAGGAATACTGACTGCGGCTGCGCTGTCGGTGATATGCTTCGTGACCAAGATGATGCCCACCTGCCAGATCGGCTACATCTGGGCCATGAGCGTGAACATACTGTGGATGTCGGCTTTCTTCTCAGGCAGGAAACCCGGCTGGACAAAGGCAGCGGTAATGACGGCGGCAGGAATCATAGCGGGCAACTGGCAGGAGTCCATTTCAATAGGCGTATGTGCCGGACTCGGTTTCTGGTGGCTGAGCCATCTGCCCCACAGCAGACGCCGTTTCTTGTCGGACTTCGACTGGCGCAGAAGCTGGATGCTGCTCGGATATGTGGCAGGCACCGCGTCAAACTGTTTTTCGCCGGCCACGATGTCGAGAGTCGCCACAATAGCCACTCCATTCTCCGACCAATTGCTGACGGCGGCTTATTCGCTTCCGGCGGTGATGATACTTGCGGTAGCCGCCACAGCCACGTTCCTGAGCCGCAGACCGGGCCTGTCATTCTCCCTGCGCCCGACCGACGGCAAAATCCCGGAAGGCTGTCTGATCATAGGAATGCTCTTCCTGCTCATATTCAACTTTGCAATCGGAGTCTATTCCAACCGCCAGCTGTTCGGCGCCAACATGTTTGCGGCAATACTGCTGCTCCGCATCCTGCCCGGCCACAGACTGGCCACGGTGCCCAACATTCTCGCCTCATGCGCCGTGGCGGCGATATGGGCGGTGATGTATGCGGGCATTGGGGAAGTGAGGCGACAATACGACGACATAGCGAGACTCCACAGCATCTCACCCGATGGCGTGGTGGAATATGACCGGCACCGGGTAATGACCACAGGGCATCCCTCGGATGCAAAATACTATGAGGACATAGCCGGACAGTTTGACAACGACCTGCACCACTCGCTGATGAAGGATTTCAAGCACAGGCGCGGGGGAAAGACTCTCAAACTCAAGCCGGCCACGGTGCCTGACTCAGAAAAAGTGGAGCGCTACGCACCCGGCCATTTCCATGTCACTGTCAGACACACCAAGGGAAGCCTGCCCCGTGAAATCACTGTCTACGGCCACTATTCGCTGCTCGGACTTATCGATATTCCCGCATCGCCGCGCCGCATGACGATTCTTAAATATTCCCGCGTCCGCACACCATACGCCACAGCGACGATAATCCCGGAATATCCTCTCTTCACAGCCGACTCCATAGCGTTGCATACACCGGCTGAACGGTAGCAGACACTTGCGGATGATGCGCCACTCCGTCAATCGTGCGGCGCAGGGACATACCAGCCGAGGGCCAACGAGAAATTCCAACCGCTCAGTGGTGTGCAATAGGCAGCCGACACTGACAGCGTGGCGAACGGCAGTGTTCCGACCACACTTACACGCCCGATAAACTCCGTGGTGCTGAACGGTGCCTTCCACGCTCCGCCATCGCGTAGTCCGGTATAAGCATACGCCTCCCCTCTCACCTGAAGATTCGACATCGGACACCACACCGGCACTGCGCCCAACGCTATGTAATCATCACCACGGAGGGCGGGCAGATAGCAGTTGGACAGGATTTCTATCGGCTCGAAGGAAGTGGCGAGCATACTTTCCGTGTCGCGGTCGGAGAATGGAGACCCTACCGCCAGACCCGCCCGTGCAAGCGCTCCTATACGGAATGAATTGCCGATACGGTAATAATTATTCCACGATCCCTCAAACTTCAATCTTCCCCTCACCTCGGCGCCTCTGGCGGCCGGAGCGTCATACCTGGTGCCGCTCACCTCGGCATGAATCCTGCGTCCCTCCGTAGGAAATGTCCGCTCATCGAGTGTATCGTAGAGGTATCTGAAAGCGAGCCGGGCTTTTCCTACACCATATGCTTTACCTGCCGACAGGGAAGCGGCTGCATATGCCGAGCGCCCAGCACCCACCTGATATGATACGCGTCCGAAGCAGTCATGGCTTATAAAGGAACTCACATCTCCGCTTGAGAAAAAGAAAGGAAGCGAGTCGTAATACTTTTTTCTCGACACCAATCCGTCTATGCTGAGATATGAGGGCACATTACCCCCGAGCCTGACCTTTCCTTTCAGATAGGCGGCAAAATAAGACTGTCCGAACCATAGCGACAGCCCGGCATCGAGAGAATGCCTGCGCAGGGAATGGAATCCGAGGCCGGCATATACCGTGCTTCCCACACCCGTGGTGAGCCAGCCTCCGGCGCCTACCCTCCAGGGGTCTTTCATCCTCGACTTGAGAATGAGTGTGCTTCCTGTCTCTTATACACATCTCCGAGCCCACGAGACACTGAGCG
>USNC01000127.1 GCA_900555915.1 uncultured Porphyromonadaceae bacterium
CTACACGCGTAAGATCGTCGGCAGCGTCAGATGTGTATAAGAGACAGGTATAGGCCCAGCCGTCGCCCATTTTGCCTGTCTGGGGGGTCCAGAAGTTCATGCCCCATGGCAGCGCCACGGCCGGATAGGTGTTGCCCGTGGAAAGCGAATGTTTCGACTGGGTGCCGACAAGGGTGCTGACATACGTTGACGGTGTGATGTCGGCCATGGCCGCCCCGTATCCGGATATAGCCATGCACGAAAGTGCCGCCCCGTAAAAAAGTCGTTTGATATTGATGTTCATAAAATCGAATTAGGTTTTGGTTTTTTTGTAAAATTACTCATTTTTAGTGAGTGGCGATGTCTATTTCCCTGCAAAAACTGTATGCAGACTCTTTTTCATACAGTTTTGGCATCTGTGACCAACGGTAATTGCAAAAAAACAGTTTACTTTGCGATACAAAACTTCAGAACTGACTAAACTGACTAAAATGAAAAATCCAATCTTGACAGGAATTGTCCTTTCGCTGGCGATTGCCGGCGGTTGCACCGCCTCTAAGCACGCGGCATCAGATGAACTGGCTTCCACCTGGGAGGCTTACGATTCGTTCAATCGCGTATATCTCGACTCTGCAAAGTACATATATAAGAACACCAACCGCGACTCCGTGGCCACCGACCGATGGAATGGCGCGGCCGCCATCTGGTGTCAGCCGATGTATGTGGACATGGCGATGAACGCCTCTGCTCTTGCTGAAAAATACGGCGACAAGGAAAAAGCCGGGGAATACCGTGAACTCGCAAGAAAACTGCTGGATGGAAATATAAAGCAGTATTCGGACTTCGATTTCGACAACTCCAACACTAATACCGGCTGGTTCATTTATGACGACATACAGTGGTGGACAATCACGCTCGCAAGGGCCGCCGAATTCTTCAAGGATGACAGATACCGCGACCTGGCGGAGAAGAGTTTCGCGCGCGTGTGGTATGGCTCGCCTGAAGTAGGCGACACCGGATCATATGCGGATCCCTCGAAAAATCTGGGAGGCGGCATGTTCTGGCAATGGCAACCTCTCGAGAATCCGAATCCGAACGGAGCTGGCGACGGGAAAATGTCGTGCATCAACTTCCCGACTGTGGTGGCGGCAATGCTGCTCCACTCACTCGCTCCCGAGGACAGGATCGCGGATGCCGATCCCGAGACCTGGACCAATGCTTATGGCGACTTCAAGCGCCCCGGATATGAAACCGGACAGCGCTATCTCGACATGGCGAAGGAAATCTACGACTGGAGTGTGGTGAATCTTGCCGACAGCGTGACTGGAATGATACACGACAACCGCCATGGCGAAAATGCGGGCGGACACCCCCTCATTTACAATCAGGGCACATTCATCGGCGCTTCTATGCTTCTGTATAAGGCTACAGGCGATAAGCGCTATCTTGACCTCGCCCGCAAAGGCGCGGACTATTCCATCGATGTCATGTCGGCCGAACACGGATTGCTCCCCTGGGCTCACAATCCTGAAAGACCATACGATCAGGGAAGTATGGAGCAGGGTGTATATCCGGCCATATGGGCGCAGTATATGCGGATGCTTGCCGACGAGGTGAAGGATTCTGATAAATACACGTCGTTCATAACGAAAAATATTGAGGAAGGATGGAAAAACAGGGATCTTAAATCAGGCATCTGCGACGGTGAGGCCTGGAATCCGACCCCGGCAGACACTATCATAGGAAGTTATGCCGCATCTTCCACTCCTGCGTTGATGCTTCTCTTTCCTCCGCAAAATAACAATTCAAAATAAACTACCTATATTATAAAACGACCTCTATAAAAAATGAAAAAAACGATCAATTGCCTGCTGGCCTGCTGCGCGTTTATGTCGGCGGGTGCTCAGACTGCAGAGTTCTTCAGTCCCTACAAGGACACTAATCTGAGGATGCCGTCAGTGCCTCTCGTGGTGTCGGATCCTTATTTCTCGATATGGTCGCCCTACGACAAACTCACCGACGGAAGCCCCGCACACTGGAGCGCCGCGGAAAAACCAATTGAAGGGCTTCTGCGCGTAGACGGAACCACATATCGCTTCATGGGTACGAAAAACACTGTCTTCGTCCCCGTTCTCCCGATGGGTGTGGAGCAAGCATGGGACGCGACTTATACCCGCACCAATCCCGGAAAGGGTTGGCAGAATCCCGATTTCAACGATTCTTCATGGAGCAAGGGTAAAGGGGCTTTCGGCTCGCAGGGCAACAGCGGTGTGCACACCGACTGGAGCGAGGAGAACAGCGACCTTTACGTAAGAAGGGCGTTTGACCTTACGCCGGAAGATCTTGTCGGCGATCTCTATATCGTATATTCCCACGACGATAACTTCGACCTCTTTGTCAATGGCACCAAAGTGGCACAGGGACCCGCTGAACTCAAGGAGGGTACCAGACTCGAACTGACCGACGATATCAGAAAGCTGCTCCATCCCGGAAAGAATGTAATCGCTTCATATTGCCATAACAATGGCGGCGGAGCGCTTACCGACTTCGGTATATTCCGCAACATCGGCATTGAGAACGAGGGCATGCCTCTTGCGGTGCAGAACGATGTCGATGTGCTCGCTACGTCTACTTACTATTCGTTCACTTGCGGCCCCGTAGATCTTGAACTCGTATTCACCGCCCCGATGATCATTGACGACTACGATCTCCTGTCGTCTCCAATCAACTATATTTCGTATCAGGTCACTTCCAATGATGCGAAAGATCACGACGTGCAGCTTCTCCTTACTGCCTCGCCCAAAATTGCCCAGAACCAGTACAATCAGCCCACCCGATCCTCTTTGATCGAGGAAAACGGTGTCAGATATCTGCAGACCGGCACTGTCGAACAGCCCATCCTTGCAAAGACCGGCGACCATATCTGTATCGACTGGGGATACTTTTATCTTGCGGGCATAAATGGAAATGTGGCTTTGAGTTCAGATGCGCAGATCAAGCAGACATTCATGGAAAGCGGAAAGCTGCCTCAGTCAGAGACCGAGGTCGTTTCAGAAAATGCCAACGACCAGCCTCTGCTCGCATATGTACATGACTTCGGAAAGATCCGCGGCGCCCGCAGCTACACTCTGGTAGGATATGATGAGATATATGATATCGAATATTTCTACAAGCGCTACAAGGCTTACTGGGCGCACAATGGAAACGTGTCGATCTTCGATATGTTCAGGCGTCTCGACAGCTCATATTCCTCTGTGATGAAGAGATGCCGTGAGATGGACCGCAGGATCTATGATGACGCATTTGCTGTAGGCGGCGACAAATATGCCGAACTGCTTTCAGGATCTTACCGCCATGTCATAGCGGCACATAAGTTGTTTCAGGATGAAGACGGCAATCTTCTCTTCTTCTCCAAGGAGAATGACTCCAACGGATGTGTGAACACTGTCGACCTTACATATCCGGAGTCTCCCCTGTTTCTCATCTACAACCCGGAGCTGCAGAAAGCGATGATGACCTCTATTCTTGACTATAGCAAGTCAGGACGCTGGAAAAAACCGTTCGCCGCGCATGATCTGGGACAGTATCCCCGCGCGAACGGACAGGTATACGGCGGCGACATGCCTCTGGAGGAAGCCGGCAATATGCTTACCCTGATCGCGATGTGCTGCAAACTTGACGGCAATGTCGGATACGCACTCCCGTACTGGGATATCCTGACCACTTGGACCGATTATCTCGTGGAAAATGGACAGGATCCCGAAAACCAGCTCTGCACTGATGACTTTGCCGGACATTGGGCGCACAATGCCAATCTTTCCATCAAGGCCATCATGGGTATCGCGGGCTATGCGGAGATGGCCCTGCTGAAAGGTGACATCGCCACATATGAGAAATATAACAGCATAGCAAAGGAAATGGCGCAGAAATGGGAGGCGGCGGCTGTCGAAGGAACTAAGAGCAACCGCCATTATCGCCTGGCATTCGACCGTGAGAACACCTGGAGCCAGAAATACAATATCATCTGGGATAAGTTGTGGAATACCGGTATCTTCCCCAAGCAGGTCATTCCTACTGAAGTAAACTATTATCTGACCAGACAGAACAAATACGGTCTGCCTCTTGATAACCGCAAGGATTATACGAAGAGCGACTGGATCATGTGGACTGCAGCCCTCTCTCCCGACACGAAGACATTGATGAAATTCATCAATCCGCTCTACGACTATGTGAACGAAACAGAAACCCGCGTTCCTCTCTCTGACTGGTACGACACCGTGACCGGACGCAAGACCGGCTTCATGGCCCGGTCCGTCATCGGAGGGCATTGGATGCCTGTCCTGGCCGACAAACTCTCCAGATAATTAACCGCAGGTCAATACCGGGATTAAGCCGGGCAATAAGCATTCGCTTACTGCCCGGCTTTTGTCAATTGTCCCGGGGTCTGATTCCGGCTGAATGTCAGGCTTCGGACGATTCGCATTTTCTGCCGCAGTTTACGGCGATGCGATAGAGAAGCACGGCGAGGGCAGCCCCTGCGAGCGGGCCTACAACCATGATCCAGAAGTCGCCCCATGCGTCTGGCGAGAAAAGGGCGGGGCCGAAGCTGCGCGCCGGATTCACGGAGCAGTTGTCTACTGGGATGCCGACGATGTTGACAAGTCCGAGAGCCAGACCGATGGCCAGACCGGCGAAGTTGCCGAAACCTTTCTTCTCATCGGTAGCCGCCAGAATCACGAACACGAAGAACATAGTGAGCAGAATCTCGGCGAGAACCGCCATGCCGCTGGTGGCTCCCGGCTGCAGCACGTTGGTGGCGAGATTGTTGGCGCCCGTGACGCCGCCGAAGTTGAAGTCAATCCCCGTCTTGGTGAGCCAGAAGAGGAAAGCGCCGCCAAGCGCCGCGCCGGCAAGCTGGGCTATCACATAGCCCACGAAATCCTTGCCGCTCATCTTGCCGCTGATCAGCATCGCAAACGACACCGCAGGGTTGACGTGGCAGCCGGATACGTTGCCGATTGCATAACACAGACACACGAGCACGAGCCCGAAACAGAGTCCGATTCCAAGTCCGCCTATCGACGGGCCTGCCACTGTCTCTTATACACATCTCCGAGCCCACGAGA
>USNC01000128.1 GCA_900555915.1 uncultured Porphyromonadaceae bacterium
TCGCTCGCCCAAAACCGCCCCGGGGTTTCTGAAATTTTATGAAATGGGGTCTTAGAACGAGGAAAACTCAGAAGCTGTAAGAGATACGGAAATTGACAGTGGGATAGACCACGAGGGCTTTCATCAGATTCATGTAGGAATCCACTTTGCCGCGCAGATTGACGAGGTCGTTGAGCACGGTGCCGTCGTGGGTGGTGACCTTCGGCGCGCCGCCCCAGAACTGGACACCGGCGTCGAAGCCGCACTTCCACCTGCCGTCGTCGCTGAGACCGCCTTCATAGCCGAAGCCGACGTAGGGACGCACTTTCCACACCTTGGCCTTGGCGCTTACGGTGCCGTCGGTGTCGGGCATCATCATGTAGGGGGTGCCGTCCTTGTGGTCGCCGACGTGTATGCCGAGCTGGCCGAGCCCGAGCATCTTTTCCTGAAGCTGCATGGCAATCTCCGGATCAAGATAGACATCGTCGAAGATCGGCTCTTCGATGATGTTCTCGATGAAATCGTCGGCCGTGATGCCCTTATACATGCGGTCGTACATATTGAGCGCGAGCAGCGATGGCATCTCGGTCATCTTGTTGATGCTCCTGCCCACCGAACTGCCGCCTGCGAAGAAGCCGGCGGTGATATGCCAGTGGCGGTTGCGGAAAGGATAGACGTCGACGAGAAGCCGGAAGGTGGTCATGGTCGGCTTCGACTCCATACATACCTCCTTGTCGATGGTCATGCCCGACATTTCATACATCAACTCCTGGATGCGGTCGAACTTGTCGTTGACCTGACCGTCGACGTAGCTGTCGAGGCCAAAGTTCATAGGGATATTGAACTTGGGCATGAAGTCGACGCCCACACGGAGCTTTGTCCATTTGGTGACGGGCGACGCAACCTCGAGGCCGAGGCCGGTGGTGCCGACATTGGCGGCAATCTCAAGACGGTTGAACACCTGATGCTCCTTCATCTTGCCGAAAAGACCTGTGGAGTCTCCACCCGACGGCGTCTGCGCGAACGCCGGCACAAAAGCGAGAGCCAGCGCGATAATGCTGATGATATTTTTCATAAATCTTAATCTATTGCATAAAAACGATGCAAAAGTAACACTTTTTTTTCAATAATTCAAGTTTTGAAAGCCCAACATGACGGCTACAAGTTAATTTGGATGATATAAGGATATTAATTTGGATGATATAAGGATGATTTAGGCAATTTTCTCGCCCCAAGTGTTAATATAATGAACAGACAAGCGTAAAAAAAACAATACAAGCGTTAAAAACAATATATGAAACACAAAAACATCCGCACCACCTGGCAGGAAGACCGCATAATGCGGCGCGAGAACAAAGGGGATGAGACCCTCAACCTCATTGACTTCGCATTCTCCATACTCCCCGATGCAAAGCGGAGCGACATAAAGAAATGGCTGAAGTTCGGACATTTCGCCATCAACGGACGCGTATCGACCGCTTTCGACTCTCCCGTGGCTCCCGGAGCGGCGGTGGAACTGAACTTCACCCGCCCCTTCGTGGTGTTCTCTCACCCGAGACTGAAACTGGTGTATGAAGACGACGACATCATAGTGGTCGACAAGGGCTACGGCCTGCTGTCGGTCAGCACCGACTCATCGAAGAAGAGCAATGTAGACACCGCCTACAGCATACTGCGCGACTACGTGAAAGCCGCACACCCCTCCAACAAGATATTCATCGTGCACCGCCTCGACCGGGACACCTCCGGCCTGATGATATTCGCGAAATCAATGGAGGCGAAGGAAAACCTGCAGCACAACTGGAACAACATGGTGCTCGAACGGCGCTACGTGGCGCTGCTCGACGGCGAGATGCAGGAACAGAGCGGCATCATACGCACCAGCCTGGCCGAGACCTCGCAGCATGAGGTCTATTCCGCCACCGACGGCAACTCCGGCAAGACCGCCATCACCCGCTACCGCGTGCGCCGCCGAGGCAAGGGACACACGCTGGCGGAGTTCTCGCTCGACACCGGAAGAAAAAACCAGATAAGGGTGCACGCCCGCGACCTGGGACACCCCATAAGCGGCGACAAGAAATACGGAAGCGGCTCCGGCCCCCTCCACCGCCTCGCCCTACACGCCGAGACACTGCGCTTCGCGCATCCGACAACACGCCGCGACATGAATTTCATAAGTCCGGTGCCTTCACAATTCTACAAATATGTATGACATGAGCGACCACAGCGAATATATGCCAAAACCGGAAGGTTGGGTGCCTCCCGCACCGCAACCCGCACCGGATCCCGAGCCCGCGCCCGCGCCAGGGCCGGAACCGACACCCGACAAGGAGACGGCCCCGACGGCTGCCGGATTTGAAGACAACACCCCGGCGGAACGTATGGTGACTTTATGCTCCAACGTGCTTTCGTGGCTGTTTGTGCCGCTGATGATGCCGGTCTACGGCATCATCCTTATCTTCTCGCTCTCGATATTGTCGCTGACATCTTTCCACACTAAACTTTTCTTCACGTCGGTGGTGTTCGGCGCCAACTTCGTATTGCCGATGCTGATGGTGATACTGATGAAGAAACTGGGCATGATCGACGATATCGGCCTCAACGGCCGGCGCGAACGCCTCATACCTTACCTCATCACCATCGTCTGCATGGCGGGCACAGGCTGGTTTCTCCATTTCAAAGGGGCGCCGACGTGGGTGGCAATGTTTTTCGTGGGGGGCGCACTGGCGGCCTTCATCAACATGCTTGTCAATTTCAGATGGAAGATAAGCGCGCACGCAGCGGGAATAGCGGGAATAGTGGCTATGCTCATACAGATCACCAAGGAGGGGTTTCCCGCTCCCGGCATGACCTTATGGATAGTCTCGGCCATTCTGCTCGCCGGGCTGCTCGGCTCGGCAAGGGTGTGGCTGGGGAGGCACACTCTGATGCAGGTGCTGGCCGGAACTGCGGTGGGATTCCTATGCGTCTGGAGCCTCTCGCTTCTTTGAGATGACAATGGTCATGAGCGTGCCCTCAAGTCCGGAAGGTGTGGCCGCCGGGACTGTCTTGAAGTTGATGTCCACATCGCCTGAATCATAGTGATATATGAGTTCCTCATCGTTCTCCGGATTGCGGAAGGCCGACACGAGATCGGCCGAGTTGAGATTCAGGCTCGCCAGGATATAGGAACGGAGATCATCGTCCATGAGATCGCCCAGGTAGCGGTTGGAGATCTCCGCCTCGGCGGTGCCGACCACCGTCACTATCCACTCGCCCGGCGAACCCTCGACATCGGTGTAGAGCGGAGTGCCCTGGCCGTCGGTGAGGACGCCTGCGAAATCATAGTCGGCGGGTGCAAGCGTCTCCCCCACCCTCACGGCATCGACAATCGACCTCACAGTCATGGCTATATCGTTGTCGGCATGGAAAAGGCTTTCCTCCCGGGCCACTTCCGACCGGTCGGCCCCCGACTCGCGGGGCGAACATGAAGACGACACCATCATGGCGCCGGACGCACATGCCACCAACGCCAATCTCTCACTCTTATTTTTCAAATCACCTATATATCCCATACATTTCATTTCTGAAAGGCTCTTTAAGTGTGTCTGAATTCAACAAGCCTGAATCTTTATTGTTTTAACTGCTGACATGGATTCTGAGGCTCTATTCAAAAAAACTGCGCAAAATTACAAAAAATTTTCCATTCGTAACACTTTTTAACGAATATTTTAATTAAATTTACGGCTATGGACTGGAACAGACTTATCAGCGACAAACGCCTGGGGCTCGAACGATATCACGACCCCAACCCCCACACGCGCTCCGACTTCCAGCGCGACTACGACCGGCTGATCTTCTCATCGCCGTTCAGACGGCTTCAGAACAAGACTCAGGTGTTTCCACTGCCGGGTTCCATATTTGTCCACAACCGGCTGACGCACAGTCTTGAAGTGTCGTCGGTGGGAAGATCCATGGCCAACGAGGTGCTGAACATCCTGATGGAGCGGCACAAAAACCGCAATTGGGCCGGTAAACTTATCAACATGGGCGACATTGTGGCCACGGCCTGCCTCGCCCATGACCTCGGCAACCCTCCCTTCGGACACAACGGGGAGAAAAGCATATCCACTTTCTTCACCGAAGGGGCGGGAATGCCTCTGGCCAAGGCTCTCACCGCAAGGCAATGGGCCGACTTCTCGAATTTCGAGGGGAACGCCAACTCTTTCCGCCTGCTCACCCACCGGTTTGAGGGGCGGCGCGAGGGGGGATTCGCCATGACCTACAGCACGCTGGCCGCTGTGGTGAAATACCCCCACACCAGTCTGCTGGCCGGAGAAAAGGGTAAATTCGGATATTTCGAGACCGAAGAGGAGATATTTCTCAAAGTGGCCGACGAACTCGGAATACCGCAGACCGAACACGGACGCTATGCGCGCCATCCGCTGGTGTTCCTGATTGAGGCCGCCGACGACATATGCTATCAGATAATGGACATAGAAGATGCCCACAAACTGAAGATTCTCACGATCGAGGATGTGAAAAGTCTGCTTCTCGCCTTTTTCGACGAGAGAGAACAGGCCCATATGCGCGACTCGATGAAAAGGCTCGACGACCCCAACGAACAGGTGGGGTATATGCGCTCGAAGGTGATCGGAGCCCTCGTAGGCGCCTGCTCAAGGGAATTTGCCCTGCATGAGGACGCCATACTGGCGGGAGACTATGAGGGGCCGCTGGTGGCAAACGCCGAGGAAAGGATAAGCGACGCCTACCGCCGATGCAGCCTGACCGCATGCGAACGGATATACAACGCTCCCGAGGTGATCGACATCGAGATAGCGGGCAACCGCATCATCACATATCTGATGGAGAATCTTGTGGAGGCGGTGGTGGCTCCGCAGAAAGCCTACTCGCGGCTGCTGCTCGCAAAGGTGCCGCAGCAATACGACGTTCGCTCGCCGCAGCTTAGCACCCGCCTGCAGGGCGTGGGGGACCATGTGGCCGCGATGACCGACGTGTATGCGCTCGACCTCTACCGCACACTCAACGGGCATACGCTGCCTGCAGTGTGACACTGATTTAGAATTTAAAATTTAAAATTTAAAATTTAGAATTTAAAATTAAGCGTTGCGATTACGATTATGC
>USNC01000129.1 GCA_900555915.1 uncultured Porphyromonadaceae bacterium
ACGAGATCGCTCAGTGTCTCGTGGGCTCGGAGATGTGTATAAGAGACAGGCGTCACCCTGCTTGATGACACTGTCGAGATTGGCGCTCCGCGTATTGATACTCTGGCAAGGGAGGGCTCACGCATCACAGAGCGTCTGGTAATGCCGGTTCAGGTTTTTGATTCAGGAAGTTACACACTGCCCCCTTTTGTATATATCACTGCCGATGATTCGATCTTGTCAAATACCGTGCAATTTTCAGTGCACCCGGTTAAGGTAGCCGACAATGAATCTATTTCCGATTTCAAGGATGTTTCGGATCCGTCGGACAAGTCGTTCTGGGACTGGGTGCCCGATTGGCTGTACGACCTGTGGTGGCTGTGGATTCTTGTCATCGCCGCTATCGTGGCCGCTGTCTATTTCGGACGCAAATACAGGCGCACAGGCAAGTTTATAAGTCTTCCGGAGAAGCCGCAGCCCAAGCCCTGGACTGTAGCTCTTGAAAGACTCGGTCGCCTTAAGGAGAAGAATCTCTGGGAGAATGGTATGGAAAAGGAATATTTCACCGAACTTACCGATATTCTCCGCGATTATCTCTCGCAGAGGTTTGGCATCAATGCCATGGAGATGACATCCCGACAGATCATGCACACGCTTGCAGACCAGTCTGATGTCAGGGAAAAACGCAACTATGTGCGCAAGATTCTCGATGTGGCGGACTTCGTGAAATTCGCCAAGGTCAGACCGTTGCCTGCCGACAATGTCGAGGCATTTGACAATGCTGTCTCATTCGTGAAGGAGACCGCGGTGGTAGAGCAGTCTGCATCCGATTCTCCGGAGGGGGATGGCGGTGACGCTCATAAGGAGAAAGGAGGTGAGAGATGAAATTTCTGCATCCCGGAATGCTTTGGCTTTTGTTGGTGCTTTTGCCGCTGATATTCTGGTACTTCAAAAAGCAGCACAATGCCAATCCTTCGCTTGGTGTGTCTACCATAGTGCCTTTCGTGAAGTTTGGCAATTCATGGAAAGTCTGGATCGTGCATCTGTGTTTTGTGCTTCGACTCCTTTGTATTGCCGCTTTGATTGTGGCTTTGGCGCGTCCGCAGAGCTACGACACCCTGAAAAATTCCAGGATACTCGGCACTGATATCGTTCTTGCCATGGATATTTCAGGGTCGATGTCCGCCACCGATTTCAAGCCTACACGATTTGCCGCCGCCAAGGACGTGGCCACGACTTTCGTCAATTCGCGTCCGAACGACAATATGGGGTTTGTGGTGTTTGCCGGTGAGTCGCTTTCGCTGATGCCGCTCACCAACGACCGTGCCGCTCTTGTCAATGCCATTGCCAATGTGGAAATGGGCGACCTTAACGACGGCACTGCCATCGGAGATGGCCTCTCCAGTGCGATCAACCGTATTTCGCAGGGTAAGGCAAAGTCCAAAAGTATCATACTGCTTACCGACGGCAGCAACAATGCCGGCGATGTTCCGCCTGTGACTGCGGCGCAGATTGCAAAGCAGAAGGGTATAAAGATATATACCATAGGTGTGGGAACGAACGGGAAAATGCAGATAGCCGACCCTTATGGCTTCTCAACCACGACTCTTGAGACTAAAATTGATGAGCCCTTGCTGAAAAGCATGGCTAAAATGACGGGTGGAAAATATTTCCGGGCCAAGGATGAGCGAATGCTCAAGCAAGTGTTCGAGGAGATCGATTCTCTCGAGAAGTCAAGCATAGATGTCAATTCTGTCACTCTCACACAGGAGGAATTCATGCCCTGGCTTTGGATCGCTTTCGCGGCTCTCGCGCTTTCGCTCTTATTACGTTACACAATCATTAGAAGAATACCATAATGTTTACATTCGCATATCCTGCCTTGCTGGTGCTTTTGGTGGCAGTGCCGTTGCTGGTATTGCTCTATGTGCTCGCACGGTTGGCAAGAAAGAAAAATCTCAGGCGATTCGGCAGTGAGACTTCGCTGGCGCAACTTATGCCTGAGGTGTCGAAATACAAGCCCCCTTTGAAACTGGCTCTTGAACTCGGCGCGTTGTTTTTCATCATTATTGCGCTTTGTCGCCCCTGGGGTGGCGTGCATGCCACTAAATCAGAGAAGGAGGGCATTGAGGTGGTGATAGCTGTCGATGTGTCAAATTCTATGCTGGCGTCTTCCTCCGCCGACAATTCGGGTGTCTCAAGAATGAGATCTGCGAAACTTGTGCTTGAAAAACTCATAAATCGTCTTGACAACGATAGGGTAGGTCTTATCGTATATGCCAATGACGCCTACACTCTGATTCCGGTCACCAGCGATTATGTGTCGGCAAAGTTGTTTTTGAATTCAATAGATCCTACTCAGTATGAGAATCAGGGCACTAACATAGGTGCTGCAATCGACCGTGCGGTGAGTTCCTTCAGTGCTGACGACAATATTGGAAAGTCAATAGTGCTGATCACGGACGCCGAGGATCTTGAAGATGAGTCGGGGGCGCTCCAGGCCGCCAAACATGCGAAGAAAGAGCATGTGCAACTTAATGTCGTGGGCGTGGGTTCTCCGACACCTGTGGAGATTCCGACTCCGGCCGGTCCGATGATTGACCCGGAGACAGGCGCGCCCGTAAGGACAGCGCTTGATGAGAATCTCGCCACCCGCATTGCCGAGGCCGGCAATGGAATCTATGTGAATGCTTCCAATCCTGATGCGCTCGGTGAACTTGAGAAGCAGATGGACACCGTAAAGAAAACTGCACTCGAGACAAATGCCTATGCCGTACACGATGAACTGTTTACTATCTTCGGATGGCTGGCTCTCGCGCTTCTCTGTATAGATATCTTTATTCTTGATAGAAAAATCAGATGGCTCGATAAGATTTCTTTCTTCAATAAGGAATCCGGGACAGAACGGCAGTGATTGGTCTCAACTTCCAATGAGTTGGCGTGGGTTATCCCCGGTGTCGAATGTGATTTTTAATATTTGAATTGTGATGAACAGAATCGATAAAGCTTATTTCCTTGGTTTCTTGATAGCGTTGCTGGCTGTCGGATGCTCGTTCGATCTTTCCGCCACCCCTGACCGGAAAGAGCGCCGTATCGTGAATCAAGGCAACGAACTCTATAGAAAAGGACATTATCTTGAGGCTGGAGAGAAATATCAACAGGCTCTCAAGATAGCTCCCTCTTCCAAGGAGGCTCTTTATAATCTCGGCCTTACGTATATCAGAAGGGCCGGCGGCGCTCAATCTGACTCACTGCGGCAGCAACTTGCCAAGGCAGGCGCTGAAGCGATGCAGGAGGTGGCCGCGGCTGTCAGTGAGAAACCTGCTCTTGCGGCTGATGCCTTGTTCAATCTCGGCAATATCGCTTTCAATTCCGAAGACTTCGCGCAGGCTGTGGAGATGTATAAGCATTCTCTACGTGTGCAGCCTGACGATGAGAAGGCTCGGAGAAATCTGCGTATCGCCCAGAAGAAACTACAGCAGAATAAGGACGATCAGAACAAGGACGATCAGAATAAAGACGACCAAAAAGAGCAGGATCAGGATAAGGACCGGCAACAGCAGCAGAATCAGCAGGATCAGCAGCAGCCGCAACAACAGCAGCCGCAACAGCAGGAGATCAATCCCCAGGCTGCGGAGCAGATTCTGAATGCTATGGAAAATAAGGAAAACCAGACCCGAGCCCGTGTGAATAAATCCAACAATGGAGAGAAGGCTCCCGCGCGTGGACGTAACACCAAGCGATGGTAGGCATACCGTACCTTTTCTATGCGGTTTTTCCCCGGATTGCGGTTGCCGGTTCTTCTGTCTGCTTCTGAATAATTTTGTATATAACCCAATAAACCTCAGATTCCGCTTGCTTGCGCAATTTGAATGATATGCACCGTATGTTTAAATATTTTTCTGTCTTTGTCCTGTTTATACTCGCATCCTTTTCTCTTTCGGCTGCCGGTAAGTTTCAGGTGTCGGTCTCCACACAGACCGGTGCCGACGACATTGAGGTCGGCGAGCAGTTTTATGTATATCTGAAACTCGACAATATCGATGGTGAGCCTGCAGCACCGGCGGTGCCCGGTGCTTCTGTGAAATATTTCACTCTCAGCAGTCAGTCGTCGTCGTTTGTGACAATTCAGGGCAAGATGACGTCGTCTTCTTCCCGGACATATGTCGCCACTTGTTCGGCTGCGAAAGAGGGTTCTTACTCCATCGGTCCTCTGTCGGCCGGAGGCGTGACGAGCAATAAGGCTTCTTATCGTATTGTCAAGAAGGGATCGGGGTCGCTTTCTAAGATGCAGCAGCGCCAGCAGCAGCGTCAGAATGGCGCAAGCTCGCGGGGAAATACGCCCGGCGTTGATCAGGGACAGGATGATTCCCCGAGATTTATCGGCAAAGGCAATGAGAAACTGTTTCTCAGAGCTTCGGTTTCAAAGTCGTCCGCATATGAGCAGGAGGCGCTCGTCTACACAGTGAAACTCTATTCCTCTTATGCGCCGATCAAGTTTATAGGCGCCACCGAGGCTCCCAAGTTCGACGGATTCGTGGTTGAGGAGTCTGACGAGGTGTCCAAGTCGCTGCAGTATGAGACATACAATGGCCACGAATATGCTACGGCGGTCATAGCGCGCTATATAATTTTCCCGCAGATGACAGGTAAACTTACAGTGAAAGGTAATACCTATACTGTCAGCACCGATGAGCAGGAATATTACGACGACCCTTATTTCAGGATGCTCACGGTGCGCCGTCCGGTGCAGCTTAATGTCACTCCCAACGATCTCGTCATAGATGTGAAGGCATTGCCTTTGCCCCAGCCGGCCGATTTTTCCGGAGGCGTGGGTCAATTCACTATCTCCTCATCTCTTCCGTCGGCTTCTCTCAAGACCAATCAGGCTGCAACTGTGGAATATGTGGTCAAGGGCAGTGGAAATCTGAAATATATAAAACTTCCTGATCTCAACAATATATATCCGAAGCAACTCGAGGTGTTCTCACCCACTACGGTGGTGGATGCCACGCCGAAAGGATCAAATGTGAGCGGTTCTGTAAAGTTCGACTATTCCTTCACGCCTCTCGAGCTGTCTCTTATACACATCTCCGAGCCCACGAGACACTGAGCGATCTCGT
>USNC01000130.1 GCA_900555915.1 uncultured Porphyromonadaceae bacterium
CACGCGTAAGATCGTCGGCAGCGTCAGATGTGTATAAGAGACAGGTATTGTCTCCTTGGGCTCATCATAGTTATCCATCTCGAAGAGATCGCACGATGTCATGCCGAACATCAATGACAGAGCGGCGGTCAATATATGAAACTTTTTCATTTTGTGTAGTCTGAATTAATGAAAACTGTGTTTACCATTTATCAGCGGTTGGGCTGCTGATCGATGACAGAACTCTTCACCACCTCTCCTCCGGGAATGGAGAAATAGTAATCCACCTGATTATAACTGAGCTGCTTGTCGGCCATGTTCTGGAAATGGGTGTCGAAGAAATACTTGCCGTTAGCGGTGCAGTAGAAAGGATACAGACCGCGGAAGCGGTAGTTGTTGCCGTTGCTGAAGGAATCCTTGTCGCGAACCTCACCCCAGAAGCCGTCGCGGCCCTCATAGTGCTGCACGCGCCAGCGGCGGAGATCCCACTTTGTCTGGTGCTCGAAGGCGAGTTCCTTGCGGCGTTCGCGTCTCACGGTATTGCGGCTCTCCTCATTGCCTGTGAGGGATACGGTCAGCTGGTCGGCGCCCGCACGCTCACGTATGTCGCGGATAGCCTGGGTGGCTACGCCGAGCATGTCGGTCCCGTCGGGAGAGGGGACGCCGGCCATCGCAAGTTCCACGGCTGCCTCCGCGGCGTCGAGAAGCACTTCCGCATAGCGCATGAGGATATAAGGCTGGTCGCACACTCCCTCACGTCCGCCACGGAAATTGGGATCAAGCCATTTGCGGGTGACAAGACCCGTGACGCCACTCTCGCCCCAACCTCTGTAAGGACCGCAGGGGCCTGTGGCGGGATGGTCCTTGCCGTCGGCGCCGACTACGTATTTCACTTCTGTCGGAGAGTTGCTCAGCACGAGGTCGTCGCCATATTTAGATTCAGTGAAGCTCTGCGGAGCGTTGCCGTAGGAATAGTCATTCATCAGGTGTGTCACGGGAAGGGAGCCGGTGTATGATCCAGCCCACATGTCGACCGTGCCGTCGGCGAATTTATCGCCCGGGAAAATCACCTGGGCACGCAGGCGGGGTTCCGCATTGCGGAAGAAGTCAAGAGGACTGTCATACATGATGTATTCACCCTCCATGATGTTGTCGCCGGTAGTCACCTTCAGTGTGCCGTCGGAATATCTGGGGAAACCGTCGAAGAGTTCCACGAAATCCGCTGTCGGGCAGGTTCCGCAGCTCAGCGGCGAGTGTGCCGGATACGAGAAGTTCATCATGTAAGGGCTGTTGTATGAGTCGTAGCTGTGGGTAAGGGTCGGATACTCATACTCCCTCACCCAGATGTGTTCGGGGCTGTTGGCGTCGGCGATCATGTCCACCAGATTCTCGAACTGGGCATTGGCGTCGTCGGCGCTCCACTTGGCTTTGTGAAGAGAATACTTTCCTTCGCTGATGATTGTGGAAGCGGCCTTGTAAGCCTCGGAGAAGTAGCGCTTCGACGCATTCTCCCAGCTGTCGGGGGCGAAGCCCATCACGCGCACGCCGGTCTTGGTGCCGAATCCGGTCAGATGCCCGTCGACAGTCTGATTGTATTTGGCTACAGAGCCTGCGTAAAGCATCGCGCTCGCCTTGTATGCCAGGGCCACACTGCGGTTGGCGTATCCGCGCTTCGCGCTCTGGTTGCTCATCAGGCTGATGGCCTTGTCGTAGTCGGCGAGAATCTGGTCCCAGGTCTCTTCCTCGCTTGAGCGGGGCACCTCGAGCTCATTGTCGCCGGGATAGTTGATCACTTTGGTGACGAGGGGGATGCCGCCGTAGCGCATCGCCATCTTCGTGAATATGTAGGCCCTCAGGAAATATGCGTGGCCCAGATAGTCGTTGAAGGCTATCGCGGAGTAGTTGCCCTGATAGTCGGGAAGATCCTCGATAAGGGTGTTGATCTTTCGGAGAGTCTCGAAAGCCGCGCCCCAATACTGGCTGCTCTCGCCGGTGAAAGCGGAGACGATACCGTCGCGGCCCACCGCCTCGCCTGTGCCTTCCACACCCTTCGACACGAGCCATCCGTTGCGGTCATGTCCACGCTGGGGAAGATACTTGAAATCCTCCATCGGGAGATTGGAATATATCTCCGACATATAGATCTCCATGCCGGCGTCGTTGCTCAGCAGGTCATCTTCTGTCATCATGCCTTTCGGCGCTATGTCAAGATCGGCGCATGAGGCGAGCATGCCAAGACCGATAATTGATGATAATATGATTTTCTTCATTTCGTTTCTGAATTGATGGTTAGAAAGAGAGGTTCACACCGAATGTATATGTCCGGTTGAGAGGATACAGACGGCCGTTGTCAGAATCGGGGTGTTCCGGATCCACAAACTTCACTTTCGTGAATGTCAGAGGGTTGTAGCAGTTGAAGTAGAAACGTATGGTGTTGCCCTTCAGCAGTTTTTCCGGCAGTGTGTAGCCGAGTTCGAGGCTCTTCAGGCGCAGATAGTCGGTGGAGACTCTGTTGAAAGTGGAGTTCCCCTTCGGTCCGCGGTCGCCGAATGCGTAGTGTCCGCTAACCCATTCAGCCGCCGGGTCATAGACATCGGCGTTGGGGTCGACGGTGTGCCATCTGTCGAGAAACTGGGTGAGGACGCCGCCGCCGTTCTGGCCGAAGAGTCTGTAGAGAGGCTCGGTGTATTCCATAGAACCCATCGCGGAGCCCTGCCAGAGCATGTTGAAATCGAAATCTTTCCAGCCTACGTTGACATCAAGCGAGAAGTTCATCCATGGAGTCTGGTCGAAGGCATAGGGGTGTTCGTCCTCGCCGTTGATCTCGCCGTCGCCGTTCCAGTCCAGATATTTATAATCGCCGGGGAGCACGTCGCGCTCAGTATAAAGCGGGTTGTTCCATATATCATACCAGTTTTCGTAGCGGCCATTGCCTTCATAGCCGAACTGGACACCCTGGAAGCGGTTGTTGAGATTGTCATGGCGCCATTTGTCATAAGAGTTGGCGTAAGGACCGTTCTGCACCGCTGTCATGTACTTGTTGCGGGTGATGGAGAATATTCCGCGGGCGTTCCAGCTCCAGTCGCCGGTGCTGTAGCGGTGGGTGAGTGCCACCTCAAGACCGTAATGGCGGTCGGAGTTGACATTCTCCAGAGGTGCTGTAGCGCCTACCACTGTCGGGAGGTCGCCGCCACGGCGCTCGAAAAGTCCCGAACGGTTTCTGACGAAGTAGTCTATGCTCGCGCCGATGATGCCGTTGCGGCCCTCGAAGTCGACTCCTATGTTGAATGTCTTCGACTTGTACCAGCTCAGCAATTCGTTGGGAATGGCCGAGGGATTGGCTCCGTAGATATATTTGCCGTCGAATATGTAGCCCGGGGCGTAGCCGTTGTAGTTGCCGTTGTCGCCGGCCGTACCGCCGCGGTAGGTGTAGCCCTGCAGCCATTCATAGTTGATGGAGCCGTCGTCGCCGAGCACACCGTAGCTTGCCCTGATCTTTAACTGGTTGACGAACCCGTTGACATCGATCTTCTCCCTGAACCAGGGTTCCTGCGAGATGCGCCAGCCTGCCGATACTGAAGGGAAGAAGCCCCAGCGGTGCCCCTTGGCGAATTTGGATGAGCCGTCGTAGCGGAACTGCCCTTCGATAAGATAGCGGCTGTCGAAATCATATGTCACACGACCGATAAATGCACGGTTGCCGAAATCATATAGAGAACCGAGGTCTGTATTCATGGATCCGACCTGTCCTTCCTCCACACCGGCCAGGAGATAAGGCACGGTGAAGGCGAGGTCGCGGTAGGCGTAGAAATTGTCGCCGTGGCGGCTGGTGGACTCATAACCTACCACCGCTCCAACATTGTGAACCTCATTGAATGTGCGGAGATAATTAAGAGTGAACTGGACCATGAACTGAGACTTGTCGTAGAACTCACGGCGCATGTTGGATGGCGATGTCTCGGAGAATACCTTGGAGGTATATGTTCCGTCAGCCTCGTTGTAGGCATATTGTGTGAACTCTTTCTTGAAAATCTCATTATTGTCGATGGTGTAGTCATAGCTTACGAGCGCCTTGGCCGACAGTCCTTCCAAAGCCGACGTCCACTTGCCGAAATCAAGATTGAGGGCGGCGCTTGACTGGAACATCTTCCTTTTATACTTGCGGTAGCCTGCATAGTCGCTCGACATCATAGCCACCGTATTGCGCTCGAGGTCGAGACCCGCGTAGTTGAGCATGGTGCGTTCCGGATCCGCATAGGCGGGATGAAGCACTCCCTGCGACCAATAATTGCGGATGATATCCACCGAACTGTACCAGGGCGTGTTGCGTTCATCTGCCATTCCGGATATGTTGAGGTCGAGTTTCACTCCGTCCCAGATAGTGGTCTGGATATTGCTGCGGAGATTGATCTTGTTGTAGTTGAGATCGCCCGATTTGAACATGCCTTCCTGATAGATGAAACCCATGCTTGCGAAATATTTCGTGCGCTCGTTTCCGCCCGAGACGCTGACATCGTGCTGCGTCTGCGGCGACCAGTCGGCGATGACCTCGCTGTTCCAGTCGGTCTGCCGACGGAGTCCGTTCGCGTACGCGTCGAAATCAGACTGGGTATAGTAGAGCTGTCCGCCGTTGATGTTGGCACGACCCTTCTCATTCCATATTGTCATCGCATCCAGGGCATCGGCGAGTTCCGGCATCGATTTTGGCTTCTGGATGGTGAACGATCCGTTATAACTTACCTTAGCCTTGCCTGCGCCTCCCTGCTTGGTTGTGACGAGGAGAACGCCGTTGGCCGCGCGCACACCGTATATGGCGGCTGCTGCATCCTTCAGCACCGACACATCCTGGATGTCATTGGCATTGATACGCTGGAAATCCTCCACCGTGCGGGGAACTCCGTCGATCACCACGAGAGGTGCTCCCATGCCGCGGATATCGAAGTTGTTGTTGTATGTGCCGGGTTCGGCGCTCTTCTGCCATACGCGCACACCGGGAATCTTGCCGGTGAGCATGTTCTGGGGGTTCTCGTTGTTGGTCTTGATCATGGCGTCTCCCTTCAGCTCAGACACGG
>USNC01000131.1 GCA_900555915.1 uncultured Porphyromonadaceae bacterium
CTGTATCAGGGTCTTGCCGGCGTCTTTTATGAATATCTTTATTTCAGAAGCACCTGCGTCGGCTGCATTCTCAACCAATTCCTTGATCACCGACGCCGGCCTCAGAATGACTTCTCCGGCGGCTATCTGGTTGGCAACCGAGTCTGGCAATAATCTTATCACGTCCATACCGTCAGTCTTGATTGAAATAGAGTTCGAGTTCTTCGGATATCTCACCCAGTTCGTCTTCCCAGCTCGTCTTGCCGTCGATCACCACCCGCTTCGGGCGTATGGCCTCAAGCCAGATGAAATTCGGAAGATATTTCTGTGCTTTCTTCACCAGAAAGAGGGGAGTGGTGTGTCCGGTCACTTCCGGCCACATCTTGATTTTCTCAATCTTCCTGTCTTTCATTTCCACGGTCATGTGGCTGCTTTCCGCATCTACAAGTTTATTGTAGGATGAATCGTTCTCCATCGGCAGCATTATCACCTGCACGTTGCCTTCGACGAAGAGTTTTTTCAGATACTCGTCTTCAAACCATGCCTCCATGGTTTTTCCCGACAATTGGTTGTAGTAGTCTTCCTCAACATGCTCGGCCATGAATCCGCTGCTTGGAAGCGAGGCGTGGTCTACTGTGGAGTCGTTGAAATGCAGTATTATCTCCTTGCCTGTCACCTGGCGCTCGCCGCTCCACACCGCCGGTTTCCTTTTCATATAGAGCAGAGAGTCGTTTTCGTAAAACTCCAGCGTGTCGGCCACACCCTGCACATCGACATTGAAGAATCTGCCGCGCGGATATGCCTTGGCCACGTGGTATTCGCGGATTTCCTTCAGTATCTTTTCCGGTTCTTTCAGAATCTCTTCTTCCACTGCCACTTCTGCCGGTGGGGCTGTGTCTGTAAGTGTGCTGTCGGTCGCTGCTGTTGTCTCCGCTGTCGAGATGCTGTCAGCGGCGGTAGTCAGACCCGCTGCCGCGATACTGTCTGCCGGAGCCATAGGCTCGGCTGCGGTTTCTCCTGATGAAAATGCAGTGTCGGGGGCGGTGCCCGGGATTATGCCTTGCGTCCCGTCTGCAGTAGGTGTGGCCGCTGAGGCGGGAGTGAAGAGAGCGGTCATCCCTGTCATCATCGATATCAACTCGTCTTTTGTAAGCGGCGGCATCATTTCATCCGGATCATAGGGAATATCCTCATATTCGAATTCTTCTATGAATTCGGCTATTCTTTTTTCCCTGTCTATCTCCGCCTGGGTGGTCCATACGGAATCCTGCCTGATGTAAGTGAATATAGTGTCGGCGCGCAGATAGATTGTATCCTGGCGGGAATATTCCTTAAGCAGCGGATACTCGGTGGCGAGAGCCTCTTTGGTCGAGTCGTTGTACATGCCGAACCCGCTGATAAGTATCATCTTGTTGGCTGTGTCGGTCAGCACGGTTGGCTGGCTCAGTTTCGAGATGTCGCGGTATTGGTAGGCCCGGCTGATGCGGGTGGCGTTGTCGTAGACTATGGAGTCTCCCTCGAGGGTTGTGGCGCGCCCGAGCGAGTCGGTATGGATGATCATGGCGCGGTGGGTCATCTCAAGGTTGCTCAGTTGGGTGTCATACCATCCGCTGCGGGTGAAGATGGTGTCGTTGGGTCCGTAGATGTCGGTCGGGCTGTCGATCACCGCTATGTGGGAGTTGGTGTTGTAGTAGAGAGTGTCGCTCAGCAGGGTGAAGTTGTCTTTGTGGTTTATCAGTTCCACATCATAGAAAAACTCCGCGTCTTTGGTCTTGCTGTTGTATTGGCCGAATATCGAGGTCAGCGTGTTGACATCGTCTTTAAGAAGACCTCCGCACCCGTAATAACCGATCTCAAGGTCCACGTCATAGTCAAGCGTGTCGGTCAGCAGTTCGCCGCCGGGGTCTTTAAGCCTTACTTTCGGTTCGCTCGGTCCGTTGGTGAGTTTTGCCAGTCGCTCGTCGCCGTTGTAGAAAAGTTGGTCGGCATATACGAAGAGGGTGTCGCCCTGTTCCATTCGTACATGGCCGAACGCGTCAAGCGAATTTATCTCAGGATAATAATAAGCGGAGTCGCAGTACATCCACAGCGATCCCTGGCGAAATCTGACCTCGCCGCTCACTATCTGCTTCTCTACCGTGTCGTTCCAGCCCTGCATCTTGTAGAGCACTTGGGCGTTTTCGAGAAACACTTTGTCCGACTGGTATCTGTTCTGCGACGGAATCACCGGTCTTATCGGCTTCGTAGGTTTAGGGCGGGTGTATGACTCCTCCGCTTTTTTCGCTTTCCTGGCGTTAGCCTTCTGGGCATATGCGCCGGCTGCGATGTTGCCGGCAAACGCCAGCGACATCAGCGCCATTATTATCATCAGACCCTTATGATAATTGTCGATCCTCAATTTTCAATCTTCAATTTTCAATTCTCGATTCTCGTCTCCTTGTTCCTTCTCCCAGCCTTCGTAGCGGAATTCGCAGTTGTTCCAGCCGTCGGATATGTGCACGTAGGTGTCTTTGATCTTGTTCTCCACCCAGTCTTTGATTATCTTCTCGCGGGCATTGTTCTCATACATCTTCTTGAGCATGTTGTAGTCTTCGCTGAGACTTGCGGTGTGGCCCGGTATGCGGTCGTGCAGGCGCACCATCACCGCCACCTCATGATTTCTCTTCTGGTCTGTCATCACGAAGGGTTCGCTCATGTCGCCCGGCTGCATGCTCTCGATGCGTCTCGCTATTTCCGGCGGAAGGTCCTGCATCTCGAATCGTGCCGAGCCGAAACGCTCGCTTTCCTGGTTGGAGTTGACCATCAGTCCCTTGTTGTTGCGTGAATCCTTGTCCTGGCTTATATGGCGCACACACTCGTCGAATGTGAATTTGCCGGCCACTATTTCCTTGCGTATCGAGTCCAGGCGCATGGTGGCGTCGCGGAGGTCTTTGTCGCTGACACGCGGAGTGAGAAGAATATGCCGCACGTTGACCTGGTCGCCGCGGCGGTCGATAAACTGCATTATGTGGTATCCGTATTCGGTCTCCACTATGCGGCTCACTTTTTTCGGATCATTGAGGTTGAATGCGACATTGGCAAATTCCGGCACCAGGTCCGACCGGTTGCAGTATCCCAGTTCACCGCCTTTTCCGGAACTTCCCTTGTCGTCGCTGTGGAGGATGGCGAGTGTCGAGAAGGGGGTCTCCCCCTTGTTGACACGGTCTGTATAATCGCGCAGTCTCGATTTGATGTCTTCTATCTCCTGTTTCGGTATGTTGGGGTTGATCTGCACTATCTGCACCTCTACCTGCATCGGCACATAAGGGATGCTGTCGGCCGGAAGTTTCGCCACGTATTTCTTCACGTCGTTCGGTGTAGCCTTCACATTTTTAGTGAGATTTGACTGCACCTGCTCCATGATGTAGTTGGTCTTCATTTTCTCCAGCACTTCCTCGCGTAGCGCGTTCCATGGCTTGCGGAAATATTCCTCCACCTTTTCCCGGCTGCCGAGGCCGTTGACAAAGAAGTTCATCTGCCGGTCTACCGACGACGACAACTGCCCTATGGGCGCCTCGATGGTGTCGATCTTGGCTTGGTGCAGATAGAGTTTCTCCACTGCAAGTTGCTCCGGAATCACGCAGTAGGGGTCGCCGCCCGGGCTTATACCCTGGCTGCGCATCTGGGCGTACTGGTCTTCGATTTCAGATTTGTAGATGGCGTTGTCGCCGACTATCCAGGCCACTTCGTCTATCACATTCCGTTTCGGGCCTGCTTCTTTCTGGGCTGTCGAGGCCAGCGATGTCATCATCAGGGCCGACAGGCATGATAATCCTATTATTGTCTTCTTTTTCATCTTTTACAGTTGCCTTCTTTTAATATTTCTTTTTCTATGGCCGTCTGTCGCAAGGCCTTGATGAGGCCTTTCTCGTAGTCGGCGAGATTGTTGTTTTTTATTCTGTCTTCTATTATCGGGCTCGCGTAGGCTTCCGGCATTTCCTCGCCGCTGTGGCGGAAGTCGGTTATGTGGAGCATGTATGCGGTCCCGTTGTGTTCTGTCTCAAAGTCGGTGGTGCCTTCCACAAACCGGTCGCCGTCGACGAAGCGATACGGAATCTCTTCTGTGATGGCGTCGAGGTCAACCCATTTGTCGGCGAAAAACCGGAAACTTACGGTCTCTTTTCTGCCGATGTTTTCCAGCTCGTCGTATGCGTTCTGTCCGCCGTCTGTCATCCATCTTCTGATGTCGTCAAGATATCTTGACGATGATGGAGCCTTGATGAAGAGACCCTTCACTATCGGACGCTCCAGCCTCAGTTCCGAACGGTGTTCCCGGTAGTATGCTTTCACTCGGGTCTCATCTATTGGCTGCACCCCGGTGGAACGCATTTTCCTCCGGTAGGAGTCGGCGATAAGGCTACGCCGGTAGCTCTCGGTCAGACGTTCGATTCTCTCCATGTCTTCAATCTGGCTTGCTGCCAGATCTTCTATGAGAAAACCGTCGATCCATTCGTCGATGATGGTCCGCATCAGGCGGGTGCTGTCATCACTGGATATTCCGGGCGGCAGCAGACGTTGCACTTCGGTCAGGCGCAACACGGTGTCGCGGTATTGCGCCACTATGTCGTCACTGTCGGCTGAGGAAGAATCTTTTCTGCCATTGCTGCACGCGCATGCAAGCAGACCGACCGATATTATTAACCCGAGTCTATTCATCAATCAGCAAAATTACAAAAAAAAATCGTGCCATGCAACACGATTGTCAAAATTGCCAAAATTGCCGCCAAAGGTAGCCGGATCCGCGTGATGCATGTTGTGCCCGTCTGCCGGCTGGCTTTTTGCTGCGGACCTGTCCGCAGTCAGGCAGAGGGCGGCGAATGCTGTCGTGTCGCGGCCGTCAGGAGTGTTCTTGACGGTGGTTGGGCAATGCATTAGGGTCGATGCCTGGGTATTCCACGGGAGCATTGTGGCCGGAGCCCGCAAGTAGGCGTCGCTTGGGTATGTGACGTGCTTGATTATATGTGTAAAAATATACATGAGCTGTCTCTTATACACATCTGACGCTGCCGACGATCTTACGCGTGTAGAT
>USNC01000132.1 GCA_900555915.1 uncultured Porphyromonadaceae bacterium
CATTGAGAATCTTAACCTTATTATTATTGTGCGAGAGATTGAGACTTGTGGTCCAGGTCCAGTCCTTAGTGTCGATATTGGTGGTCGTGACAGAGAATTCAACACCAGTATTCTTTACAGAACCGACATTTGTGTAGACTTCCTCATAACCGGTCTCCATCGGAAGCGGCATATTAAAGAGCAGGTCCTTCGAAGTCTTTGTGTACCATTCCAGGCTACCGACGATACGGTTGTTGAGGAATCCGAAGTCGAGACCAATGTTGAACTCATCAGATTTCTCCCAACGTATAGCCTTGTCCACGATACTGGAAGGATAGAATCCATCGACATAGGTAGTACCGAACGGATAGAAGTCAGAGGAGTTGACACCAACCTGTGTCGCATATTCGCCGACACCGGTATTATTACCTGTGACACCGTAGCTTGCACGCAGTTTCAGGTTGTTGAGCCACTGTTTCTGCAGGAAGCTTTCTTCAGCGATATTCCAGCCGAGGGCGAACGAAGGGAAGCAGCCCCACTGATAACCTTTGGCAAATTTGGAGGATCCGTCCCAACGCACAGTGACAGTCGCCATATAGCGGCTTTTCCATGAATAATTGGCACGGACAGCAACGGATTCCATAGTAATTTCTTTGAAACCGGATCCAATGGAAGCCTCACCTTTTGTGCCTGTTCCGAGATTCCACCATTTGGTAGCTTCAAGGGGATTTATAGCAGTCTCCTCATAGTTTTCCGTGTTGCTCTTTTCTGCGGAATAGAGTGCCATGGCATTGATGGAGTGGTCGCCGAAAGAGCGGATATAACTGAGTACGTTGTCCCATGTCCAGCCGTAGCTTGTATGAGTTTTAACAGTAGCGGTACGGGTATCATTGTCCACCCATGTCTTGCCGGTGTCAGGGTTTGTAAAACCTATGTATTGACCATTACGGTAGTTGGTATAGGTCGGCGAGAGAGTTGTCTTAAAGGTAAGACCCTTGATGATGTTGAACTGAACGTAAGCGTTACCGAGCAGACGGAATGTACGACGTTTCTCCGAAGAGTTCTTCATGCGGTCAAGCGGATTGACAAAGTCTGAGAACTGAGCATCATTTGAGCCAAGAGTCGCCTTGTTGCCTGGGAAGTGAACAGTCTTGCCATCCTCATCATACGCAATCATGAAGGGATTGACACGATATGCCTGCGCAATAGCATCGCCATCGGCATAAGTATTATTGATCTGAGCGAAGTTGAAATTGAAACCTGCGCTGATCACCTTATTGAGTTGGGCGTCGACACTGCCCTTGAAAGAATAGTTTGTCTTGCTGTCGCCTTTGTAGAGACCCTGCACATTCTCATAGCCAAGGCCGAAGTGATAGTTGACTTTATCGCTTGCGCCGGAGACTGACACATAATGGTTCTGCTGATGACCGTCCTGAGTCACTAGACCTGGCCAATACCAAGTGGCATCGTTAGCTATCATCTCCTTAAGAACGTAGGGAGATTCAAGATCGCCCATCGTCTGGCGAATAAGAGCCTGACCGAAGCCATTCTGTGAAGGCTGCATACCATAAGTGGTCTGAGGCTCCCACACATTCGAGCCGCCTACGGGAGATGTAAATTTCAAGAAGCGGTAACGGTAATACTGTTCGCCATCCATGAACTGAGGCATGCGAGTGGCGTGGCTTATACCATAATAACCGTCGTAAGATATGGTAGCCTTAGTACCTTTATTGACATTTGCACCGCTCTTGGTAGTGACTATAACGACACCTGATGTAGCACGCGAACCATAGATTGCAGTAGAAGAGGCATCCTTAAGAATGTCTATTCGCTCGATATCCTGAGGATTAAGGAAAGAGATGTCGGAAGTCTGAACACCATCAACCACATAAAGAGGTTTTGTATCGGAGTTGATGGACGACTTACCGCGGATTTCGATATCTATAGATCCGTTGGTACGGCCGGTTGACTTAGTGATGCTCACGCCGGGGACAGAACCCTGGAGGCTCTCGAGGACGGAAGCGGCGCCTTTGGCGTTGATCTGCTCTGTGTTAACGACGCTGACGGAGCCGGTGAGGTCAGATTTCTTGATCTGGCCGTAGCCGACAACGACGAGTTCGTCGAGCGACTGGGCATCTTCCTTCATCACCACGTTGATAGAGGTGCGGCCCTTCACGTCCTCGGTCTTGTCGGTGTAACCGATGTAGGAGAAAGTGATTTTGCCTTTGGAGGGGACATTTTTAAGAGAGTAGTTACCGTCAAGGTCGGTCGCGGTGCCGTTGGAGGTTCCGGTGACCATGACTGTCACTCCGATAAGAGGTTCGCCAGTCTCGTCTGTCACCGTACCGGAGACATTGACATCCTGTGCGAACAAGGGGATTGCCATGAAGAAGGCAATCACAGTCAGGAGTGCTTTTCTGAGGCCTGACTGTTCTCGTTTCGATGTTGGTTTAGATTTGGTCATAATCCATGTTTATGAAGTTTGTTGTATATTATCTTATTGCGCATATTCTTACCCTCGATTGGTGCAAACTGTCGTCAACCGGGCTTAAACGGGTGTGAAGTCAATGTCAGGTCGGTCTATGATTGATTATGTCGTTTTTGCAAAAAGGTATGCAGTTTCAGCCCCCTTTCAGGGGCATTGATTCTGCAAAGTTATATAAAGTTCTGATAATTCCCAAAAAAAATTGAAAAAAATTGTGTTAAAATGTTAATCCTGACTTTCGCGGGCGAAAGACAGGGTTAACAGGTTATGAGGTTATATGGTTGGGCGAGCGAATTTCGCGTGTTGAGGAAGGAGAGATGCGGGCATGGCATTGAATCAGCGGAGCCGTATTTTTGGGGCAAAAACTTGCAGGTTCGATTTTTTATGGTTAAATTTGTGTTTTCAAAACACATATTGATTGTTATGGGAAGCATAATCCGATACAATGGTATCTCGATATATTATTATCCCGGGGACCACAATCCCCCGCACTTACACATTTATGCAGGAGATGAAGAATTCACCATATCCATCGAAGAACGAAGAATAGACGGGAAAGCTTTGTCAACGACAATAAGCACAGTCAATACCATTCTCGACCTGAATATGGATGCAATTATGAATGAAATTGCAAAGGGAAACCGGGGAGAGAGAATGACCATAATAAAAAACATCAAAGTAAAGTAATATGCTGAAAGTTTGTAAAGCGGAATATGGCGGCGGATACACCATAGTCTGCACTTTTAATAACGGAGAGAAAAAGAAGGTGGATATATCCCAACTGTTTCATCTGCCGATTTTTGCAGAACTGAAAGACTTGTCGGAGTTTCTAAAGTTCGGACTTGACCCCTTTACGGTATGCTGGGACAACGGAGCCGACATAGCACCAAACTATCTTTACACCAACGGCATCGCAATAGATTGAACTTTAGAGTGTGTTTGAATTTAAATCGAATAAACTTTCAAATCAATATGGATCATTCTTGGTTTCATCACAAAGGTAAATTTTGGCGCTTTTCGCCGAGTCTCATCAGTCGCATAGCCCGCTATGCTCCTTCTTCAACTCGCGAAAATCACTCAAAATTTCCGCTTTGTGCTAAAACCATTTAAATTCAAACACACTCTTGGACATAAAATAATTCGAACTACACCAACACAACATGAAGAAACTTTTACTATCCGCAGCGGCGCTCGCGCTCTGCACCCCTGTCTTCGCACAGGAAGCGGCACCGGCCTTTCCGGGAGCCGAAGGCCACGGCCGCTACACCACCGGCGGACGCGGCGGCAAAATAGTCCATGTCACCAACCTTGAAGACGCCAAGACGGCCGAGGAGAGTCCGGTAGGCTCGCTGCGCTGGGCCATGAGCCAGGAAGGCCCGAAGACAATCGTATTCGACGTGAGCGGCTACATCGACCTCAAGGCCCAGTTCAACGTGACCTCCAACACCACCATAGCGGGGCAGACAGCGCCGGCAGGCGGCATCACACTGCGCTACTATACACTCTACTTCGGCAACTGCGACAACGTGATAGTTCGCTTCATCCGCAGCCGCCGCAGCCAGGTGAAGGACATCAACGACGGCGCAGACGCCACCTGGGGCCGCAGGCGCCACAACATAGTGCTCGACCACTGCTCCTTCTCGTGGAGCATCGACGAAGTGGCCTCCTTCTACGACAACAAGGACTTCACCATGCAATGGTGTACGATAGCAGAAGGTCTCGCCAATCCGGGCCACACAAAGGGAGAGCACAGCTACGGCGGCATATGGGGCGGCAAGGACGCCTCATTCCACCACAACTTCATAGCGCACGTGCAGAACCGCGCCCCGCGCTTCAACGGCGCCCGCTATGAATGGGGAGGCTGGGACAAGACAAAATATCAGAACACCGTGGACGCAGAGCGTGTGGACTTCCGCAACAACCTGCTCTACAACTGGGGCAAAGGCAACGGCAGCTACGGCGGCCCCGGCGGCGGCTACATCAACATAGTCAACAACTACTACAAGGCTGGTCCGGGCACGAAGAACAAGACCAACGTGACCCAGGTATCGGTAGGCTCGAGCGGCAACAGCACCAATGAGGCGCTCCGCGGCCTCGCCTCGCGCTACCATATAGACGGCAACTACGTGACAGCCGCGTCATCACCGGAAAACTACGACTGGAAAGGAGTGAAATACGACGGCGGCCTCACCGACAAGGACGGCGAGAAATACATACCGGACCCCAACCATAAATTCGGCGAGACGGCCGACTATGTGGAGATCGACGGCAAGGACCATCTGCGTCTGAAACTCGACACCCCCATCGACGCGGGAGAAGTGACCACGCAGAGCGCCGCCACAGCGTATGAGACAGTCATGGCCTACGCCGGAGCATCGCTCTACCGCGACGCCACCGACGCCCGCTATATGGAAGAGGCAAGCACCGGGACAGTGACCTACTACGGCGACGTGCCCAATCCCAAGACCAACAAGAACTCCAACACCGCCGGCATCGTCGACTTCATCAACGACCCGGCAGAGGAGGCCAACCCCAAGACGGCAAGTTATCCGGCCCTCACAAGCAACGCGCGCCCTG
>USNC01000133.1 GCA_900555915.1 uncultured Porphyromonadaceae bacterium
CTCAGTGTCTCGTGGGCTCGGAGATGTGTATAAGAGACAGGACCCATCCCTACGGAATAGGGAGTGGCTTCTGCCTGGTCGTGGGCCGGATGCATCACCGGCGTGTACTTCTCGTCGGCGGCAAGTTCCCGGAAAGCGTTTTCCGGCAGACCCGTGCCCGTCGTCAGGTTTTGTTCGGTTTCTTTCATTGTGTCGTATTGTCGTTAGTTTTGTAGTCTATGTGTTATATCCAACTCCCCACTAAAAATTCCCCATTCAAAATTCAACATTCCCCATTATCAAAGCTGTCGTTTCACGCTCTCTTCATGGATGGCGCTCATGATTCGGCCCACGAAAATCTTGGGCAGACCGAGTTTCTCTCCCATGTCGGTGCGTTCCTTCATGATAGTGTCGTGGCGTCCGAGCTGCACCACCATCATGTTGTGCGCCTTCTTGTATTCGCCGATTCTCTTGGATATCTCCATGCGTTTGGCGAGGAGCTCGAGAAGTTCATGGTCGATCTGGTCGATGTCGCCGCGCAGCGCGTCGAGTTCGGGCGTGCCGGCCGGCTTTTCCCTCACGGTGAGTTCTTTCATCAGTTCCGCCATCTCGGAGGGGAGGAGCTGCTGCTTGGCATCGCTGAGGGCGCACTCGGGGTTGACGTGGCTTTCGATCATCAGTCCGTCGAAACCCATGTCGAGGGCATGTCGGCTGAGCGGAGCCACCATGTCGTGGGCGCCGGTGATGTGGCTCGGGTCGCATATCACCGGAATTTCCGGATGTCGGCGGGCGAATTCGAATGGAAGCGCCCACATCGGCTGGTTGCGGTAGATATGCTTGCCGTAGGTGCTGAAGCCGCGGTGAATAACCCCGATGCGTCGAATTCCGGCATTGTAGATGCGTGTCACGGCACCTATCCAGAGGTCGAGGTCGGGATTGACGGGATTCTTGATCAGCACGGGGATGTCGGCGTTGAGTTCCTTGAGCGTGTCGGCGATCTCCTGCATCGAGAAGGGGCTCGCGGATGTGCGGGCGCCTATCCAGATGATGTCGAGCCCGGCGGCGATGGCGCTGATCACATGGCTTTTGCTCGCCACTTCAGTGCCGACGAGCATTCCGGTCTCTTCCTTCACTTTCTTGAGCCAGGGCAGACCGGCGAGCCCGACGCCTTCGAAGCATCCGGGCATGGTGCGTGGTTTCCATATTCCGGCTCTGAATATCCTGACGCCGGCGGCGGCCAGCCGGTGTGCGGTTTCGAGCACCTGCGTCTCGCTTTCCGCGCTGCATGGACCGGCGATTATGATCGGTTCCTTCATCATCGACTCATCGTCGAACAACGGTTTTATATCTGTCATTTTGAAGCGCTTTTATAAGTTCCTAATATGCGGAAGTCGCTGGTGAGCGGAGCCACTGCCGCTATTGCCTGGTCGCAACGTCCGCGGTCGTCGAATGTGAGGTCGGCATAGAAGCGGTATTCCCATTCATGCCCCACCACCGGCATCGACTGCAGCATGGAGAGATTGATGTCGTAGAATGTCAGGATTGTGAGCACTTTGGAGAGCGCTCCCTTCTCGTGCGGCACGGTGAAGGCTACCGAAATCTTGTCGGCATCTTCCGGCACGGGTGCGTCTTTCGGCCCTATTATCAGAAAACGGGTGAAGTTGCGGTTGTCGTCCTCGATGCCTTCGGCCAGTATGTCGAGTCCATATATCCCGGCGGCGTAGGCCGGCGCTATGGCCGCGCAGCCGGTCATCTTTTGCTCGGCTATCTTTTTGGCGCATCCGGCGGTGTCGAAATCCTCCGTCTTCCTGAGATTGGGATAGTGCGACAGGAAGTCGCGGCATTGCAGCAGGGCCATATAGTGCGACCTCACCTCGTGCAGCTCCGAAATGCGGCTGCCCGGGAGCGCGCACAGCGAATGCGACACCCTTAGCTTGCATTCCCCGATCACGCTGCGTCCGCTCTTGCGGATGTATTCGAAATTCTGGAGCAGAGCGCCCGCGATAGTGTTTTCTATAGCGACTGCCGCATACATTTCCGGCTGACTCACGAGAGCGGCAAACATATCTTCGAACGAGTCGAAAGAGACGGTAGTCAGATCCGGGTCGGCAAACCACCGGTGGGCAGCCACGTCGTGGAAGCATCCTCTGACACCCTGTATGCCGACCTGCGGCAGGCCTGTTATTGTCGTTTCTTTACCCATAAACTCGGATTGTTAGAAATATTATTGCCACTTGAAATGCAAAATTAACAAAAAAAACTCAATAATCGGCGAATTTGTATTTTTTTATCATTAGAATCAGCAAAACATCTGTTGGCGGCCAACACGCGGGGCGCCCATATTGTTATAGCATCAAATATAATATTGTTATAACATCAAATAGAAACTCCACTGCGACTATGAAAAAATATCAAATCTATATCTGGCTTGGCGCGCTCGCGCTTGGCGTTGGCCTTGGGTTCCTCCACGTCGGGGCGATTGATTCGGTGATGAATGTGATAGCTACCGTCTACACGCGACTCTTCAGGCTTTTGGCCGTGCCCACCATTGTGGTGGCCGTCATTTCGACGCTCGCATCGCTCGGCGGCGGACGTGAACTGAAGAAGATGTTCCGCACTACGGTGACCTATACGTTGCTTACCACTTTTTCGGCCGCGTTTGTGGCCCTCGGGCTGTATCTGACGGTGAAACCGGGCAATGTGCCGTCTGGAGTGGTCGATGCGCAGGAGGCAACTGCCGTTACCGAATCGTCGACTTCCTACGCCGACCATCTTATATCTGTGATTCCCGACAATATTGTGCGTCCGCTTCTGGAAGGAAATGTGCTTGCGTTGCTGCTGCTTTGCTTCGCCATAGGGATAGCGATATCGAAAATGCCCGACTCCCGTCCTAAGGAAATAATAGTGGATGGAATATCGGGAGTGCAGACCATTCTTTTCACTCTCATCCATTGGCTGATAGCGATTCTGCCCCTCGGCATAGTGGCGTTCGCTGCGCAGCTCACGGCTCAGGCCGGAGTAGGGGTGATGGCCGATTCCATCGGGAAGTATGTGGTCGTTATCATTGCGGGCAATCTGATTCAGATGTTTGTGGTGCTTCCTTTGTTCCTGCTGTCGGCTGGGCTTAATCCGGTGAAGACGTTCGGCGGCATGTTCCCTGCCGTGATGATGGCTTTCTTCACCAAGAGCAGCGCCGCGACCTTGCCGGTGACGATGGAAAATGCCGAACACCGTATAGGTGTCAGCCCGAAAGTAGCCCGGTTTGTGCTGCCGCTCTGCACCACTGTCAATATGAACGGTTGCGCGGCGTTCATACTCGGCACCTCGCTCTTCATAATGCAGAACAATGGCATGCCCCTCACCATAGGCACCATGCTTGTATGGACCCTGATAGCAGTGATTTCGGCTGTAGGCAACGCCGGGGTGCCGATGGGTTGCTATTTTCTGACGCTCTCGCTTATGTCGGGCATCGGCGCCGATATCAGCCTCATGGGAATTATTCTTCCTATCTACACGGTCATCGACATGGTGGAAACCGCCGAAAACGTCTGGTCAGACTCATGCGTGGCGGCCATAGCCAACCGCCGGCTCCCGAAAGAGTAACGGAGTGAGTGCTTTACGAAAAAAATAACGTTTTTGTTGCTGGATTGACGGGAAAATGCTATTTTTGTAAAAAATATAATATATGGATAAATCAAACCACTACATAAGATTTGACTGGGCGATCAAGCATATCCTTCGTGACAAGGCCAACTTCGGGATTCTCGAAGGTTTGCTGTCTGTGCTTCTCAACGAGGAAGTAAAGATAGAGGAGATACTCGAGAGCGAGTCGAACCAGATGAAGGACGATGACAAGTTCAACCGCGTCGACATCAAGGCTAAGAACAGCAAGGGGCATATCATCATTGTAGAGGTGCAGCTGACGCGTCAGCTTTACTATCTGCAGCGCATACTTTACGGCACCTGCAAGGCCATAACGGAGCATATCAATATCGGCGACAAATACGACCAGGTGAAGAAAGTGTATTCTGTGAGCATCCTCTATTGCGACTACGGCCAGGGCGACGACTACGTATATCACGGCGAGACCCGATTCAAGGGGATCCACACGGGCAACCAGCTGCTTGTCAATACGAAGGAAGACGGCGTGATAGTGCCGCATTTGCCGAAGGAGGTTTTTCCGGAATATTATCTCGTGAGAGTCAACGCCTTCTCGAAGATACCGGAAAGTCCGCTCGACGAATGGATGGAATATCTGAAAGACGGAGTGGTTAAAGACAATACGCGCGCCCCCGGTCTGAAGCAGGTTAAGGAGAAACTGCGTCTGCTGTCGATGACCACAGCCGAGCGCCGCGAGTACGAGGCGCACATGGACAACATCATGGTCCAGAACGACGTGCTCGACACTGCCCGCGAGGAAGGCCTTGCCGAGGGCCGGGCGGAGGGTCTTGCGGCGGGTCGTGCCGAAGGACTTGAGGAAGGTCGTGCTGAAGGTCGTGCTGAAGGTCGTGCTGAAGGTCGTGCTGAAGGTCGGGAGGTAGGACTTGAGGAAGGCCGCGCTGAACAAAACCGTATCAATGCGCGGAAAATGCTTGAGGCAGGTATCGCGCCGGAAGTAGTGGCGCAAGTCACAGGCCTGAGTGTTGAAGAGTTTGAAAAACTTTAAACATCCAAAATACAAATATCACTCCGGCGGCTTGGGAAATAAATTGGCTCCGTTTTTGCAGTAAATTCAAAAAAAATGCGTAAATTTGCACTTTGGTACTCGGAGGCCCCGCTTCCGTAACAAATATTTATGTATAATAACTGCTTTTTTCGCCAGTGCAGAATAAGCCGGTTTCCGGCAATGCCGCATTGCGAAAATTAAAAATATAGAAAAGAAGAAATGGCAAAACAGGAAGATGTCTTCAAGACGATTGTGGCTCATGCCAAGGAATACGGATTTGTGTTCCAGTCATCTGAAATATACGACGGCCTAAGCGCTGTCTACGACTATGGACCTGTCTCTTATACACATCTCCGAGCCCACGAGACACTGAGCGACCTCGTATGC
>USNC01000134.1 GCA_900555915.1 uncultured Porphyromonadaceae bacterium
GTATAAGAGACAGGTGTTCGGAAGTCTGCCCTACGGGCGCCATCCGTCCGCTGACGCGCGAGGAAAAGACCTCGGTGCAGGTGGGGCATGCCGTCTGGATAAGGAAAAACTGCGTGGTGCTCACCGACGATGTGGATTGCGGCAACTGCGCGCGCCATTGTCCGTCGGGGGCCATCATTATGGTGCCCTCGGTGAAAGGAGATGAGAATTCGCGAAAGATTCCGGCGGTGGATACCGAACGTTGCATAGGCTGCGGAGCATGCGAGAATCTATGTCCGGCACGTCCCTTCAGTGCCATATATGTGGAGGGGCATGAGATACACAGAAGCATATGAAAGAAGAAATCACACGCCGTGGATTCCTGAAGCGGCTCGGCATTGGAGGTGCGGTGCTGGGACTCGGTCTCGCAGGATGCCGGAAAGCGGCAGGAAATGCCGCTGAGGCCGGCGGAGCGGGTCAGGACCGTGAGGACGGGGAGATGACCTATCGTACGAACCCTACTTCAGGCGACAAGGTGTCGCTTCTCGGCTACGGCTGCATGCGCTGGCCGATGCTGCCGGTGGCGAAGGAGGGGGAAAAGGAGAAAATAGACCAGGAGGCTGTCAATGAATTGATAGATACGGCTATCGCCAACGGAGTGAACTATTTCGACACCTCCCCGGTATATTGCCAGGGGGAATCGGAGAAGGCCACCGGAACCGCCCTCTCCAGGCATCCACGCGAGTCTTATTTCATCGCCACGAAGATGTCGAACTTCGCGCAGCAGACAAGGTCGGCCGAGGCGTCGAAGGCTATGTACCGCAACTCGCTGAAGCAGTTGCAGACCGACTATATCGACTATATGCTGCTCCATTCCATCGGAGGGTCCGGTATGTGGGAGTTTGAGGAACGCTACATCGACAACGGCATACTCGACTTCCTGCTCGCCGAGCGCGAGGCCGGGCGCATTCGCAACCTCGGTTTCTCCTACCATGGAGACATCTCGGTGTTTGACCATCTGCTGGCCAATCACGACAAGTATAAGTGGAACTTCGTGCAGATACAGCTGAACTATCTCGACTGGAAGCACTCGAAGGAACTTAATCCGCGCAACACCAATGCGGAGTATCTCTACGGCGAACTTGAGAAGCGCGGCATTCCGGCCGTCATCATGGAGCCTCTGCTCGGCGGGCGGCTCGCGAGTGTGCCGCAGCATATCGCGGCCCATTTCAAGGAGAGGGAGCCGGAAAAGAGCGTCGCTTCCTGGGCATTCAGGTTCGCAGGCACATTTCCCGGCATACTGACAGTATTGAGCGGCATGACATATAAGGAGCATCTGCTCGACAATCTTGACACCTTCTCGCCGCTCAAGCCGCTGACGGATGAGGAACTGGAATTCCTGTCCAGAACCGCAGACCTGATGGTGGAGTATCCTACGGTGCCATGCACGGCCTGCCAATACTGCATGCCGTGTCCGTATGGAGTGGATATCCCTTCGATATTCAGCCACTACAACAAGTGCATCAATGAGGACAATGTGCCTGTGTCGGCGCAGGATCCGGAGTTTGCCAAGGCGCGCAGGGCGTATCTCGTCGGTTATGACAGAAGCGTGCCGCGCCTCCGCCAGGCAAGCCACTGCATAGGGTGCGGCCAGTGTGCGCCGCATTGTCCGCAGCAGATACGCATTCCCGACGAGCTGCACCGCATCGATGCCTATGTGGAGATGTTGCGCCAGGCGTGACGGCAGCGTCGCGTCGGCCGTCGGTCAGCCGAGATAGAGACGGTTGCGCCCGATATATCCGAGCACTTCCGGATTCATCGCCTCGCGGAGACGCGGGGCGGAGAGGGGAGTGCCGTCGTGGATCAGGGCGCGTATCTCTGTTGAAGATATCCGCATCTGCGGCGCTCCGTATAGAATGCTTACCCCGCAAGGTGGTTGCGGTATGATCTCTCCGGGACGCGGATATACGATAATACCGAAATTACGGCGTATCAGGTCAGGATTCTTCCACTGTCTGAAATTCGCCCAGTTGTCGCCTCCTATAATCAGGCGGAAGGAATCGTCGGGACAGCATTCCTGCAGGCGCGACAGAGTGAGCCAGGAATATGACGGCACGGGCAGGGTAGTCTCGAATCCGCTTGCCCTGAGGCCCGGAATTCCTTCTATGGCCAGCCTCGCCATGTCGATACGCTGGCTGTCGGAGGCTTCGGCGGCGTTGGCCTTTAGCGGATTGCGGGGCGACACCATCAGCCAGACCTCGTCGAGCCCCGCGTGGCGGAGGGCATATTCGGCGAGGGCCACGTGGCCTTTATGTATAGGGTCGAAAGTGCCGCCCAGTATCCCTATCGTCATTTTCTGCTTTTTTTTCTGACCGAAAACCCGAATCCACCGAGAGCCTCGCCTATGCCGGCATACTGCCCGTGGCAATATACAAGCATACCGGCCTTCTCCAGTTCCAGTTTTCCTGTCTCGTCGTTTATAAACCGCGAGTCAGCCCTCACATTGAGCACCTCTGCCAGAAACATGTCGTGGCTTCCGAGTCTTGTCACGCTTCTCACGCGGCATTCTATGCTCACCGGAGACTCCTCGATGGAAGGAGACTTCACCATCTCCCCCTCCACGGGATGCAGCCCCGTGGCCTGCCACTTGTCGTGGTCTCTGCCCGATCGAACGCCGGCCCAGTCGGTGGCGCGGGCCATCTCCACGGTGGTGAGATTGATGGTAAATTCCATGTTCTTCATGATGAGCGGATGTGAATGTCTTTCGGGACGCACCGATATATAACACATAGCGGGGTCGGAACAGACAGTTCCGACCCACGCCACTGTGAGCATATTCCATTCTTCCGGAGAGCGGCCGCAAGTCACGATCACAGCCGGAAGAGGATATATCATGGTTCCCGGTCGCCAGGAAACCTTCATACATTGAGATCTTTAAGCACCTGGTCGATATGTGCGTCGGCCTTCTTCACGATTTCCTCATATTTGTCCTTGTCGGGCATGTCCTCGCGCACTTCCACGTAGAATTTAATCTTCGGTTCCGTGCCTGAGGGGCGGATCGATACCTTGTCGCCGGCCTCGGTGAAGAACTGGAGCACATTGCTTGTGGTGGGCATGTCCATTTTTACGGTCTCGCCGGTCTTGAGGTTGCGGCAGTTGAGGTCGAGATAATCCTTCACGAGCACAACGTCGCTTCCAGCGATCTGCTCCGGCGGGTTCTCGCGGAAGTTCTTCATCATGGCCACGATTTCCTCAGCGCCGCTCTTTCCGGGACGCACTACGCTTACACCGCGCTCGCGGCTGAAGCCGATCTCGAAATATATCTGCTTGAGAAGTTCGTAGAGGTCCATGCCCTTGTCGGCAGCCCATGCGGCGATCTCGCACATGAGAGGCACTGCGGAGATGGAATCCTTGTCGCGCACGAAAGTTTCGGCGAGGAATCCGTAGCTTTCCTCACCGCCGCCGATGTAGCGGCCTGTGCCTTCCTGCTCGCGCATCACGTTGGCGATCCACTTGAAGCCGGTGAATACGTCATACATCCTTACATTGTTCTTGTCGGCGATTCTCTTCACGGCTTCGGTCGATACGATGGTCTTCACCACATACTCGTTGCCCTTCATGAGGCCGAGCTCATTGTTGCGGGTCATGAGATAGTAGAGGAATATCATGAGGATCTGGTTGCCGTTGAGCAGCTGGTATTCACCCTTGCTGTCGCGCACCACAAGGCCTACACGGTCGGCGTCGGGGTCGGAGGCGAGCACGAGGCTTGCGCCCACCTCGCGTGCCTTGGCGATGCCCATTGCCATTGCCTCGGGATTTTCCGGGTTGGGCGATACCACAGTGGGGAAGTCGCCCGACTGGATGTCCTGTTCGGGTACGTGCACGATGTTTTCGAATCCCCACATCTTGAGCGAGTCATACATGAGCATGGAGCCGGTGCCGTGGATCGGGGTGTAGACAATCTTCATGTCGGCGTGGCGCTTGTCGCTTTCAGGCGAGAGCGAGAGGCCGTGAATCTCCTTGAGGTATGGTTCGTCGACGTCTTTGCCGATGATCTGGATGAGTTCTTTGTTGGGAGTGAACTTCACCTGGTCGATAGAGGTGATGGCGTTGACATATTCGATTGTCTTCACGTCGTGCGGAGCGATCATCTGCGCGCCGTCGCTCCAGTAAGCCTTGTAGCCGTTGTATTCCTTCGGGTTGTGGCTTGCAGTCACCATTACGCCGCTCTGGCAGCCAAGGTGGCGGATAGCGTAGCTCACCTCGGGAGTGGGACGGCATGCGTCGAAGAGATACACCTTGATGCCGTTGGCGGAGAAGATGTCGGCTGCGAGTTCGGCAAACTTGCGTGAGTTGTTGCGTACGTCGTGACCGATCGCCACCGAGATCTGGGGCAGATCCTTGAAGCAGTCCTTGAGATAGTTGGCAAGTCCCTGGGTGGCGAATCCCACGGTGTATATGTTCATCCGGTTGCTGCCGGGGCCCATGATGCCGCGGAGGCCGCCGGTGCCGAATTCAAGATCCTTATAGAATGCTTCGATAAGTTCGGTCTTGTCGTCAGATTCAAGAAGTGTTTTCACGGCAGCGCGAGTTTCCTCGTCATACTGTGGGCCAAGCCATTTTTCGGCTTTGGCTACTACGGTCTTCAACAGTTCGTCGTTGTTCATTGTAGTGTGGTCTTAGGGTTATATTGGTTAATTCGTTTTTTATTCAAGTTTTCCGGGAGCGGCAGAGCACTTTCGGCCTGCGGCCTGAAAGAATGTCCCGCCGCTGAGCGTCGGGCACATAATTCAAACGCAAATATAGTGAAAATCGGTGATAACGGCAAGAGTTTTTAAATATTATTTGCCTTTGTGGTGAATATTCGTTAACTTTGCATATCAAAAAACATCACGATTCATGATATACTCGATGACGGGATTCGGCCGCGGCGTAGCGTCGGCTCCCAATAAGAAAATTACCGTAGAGATCAAAAGCTTGAATTCCAAGCAACTCGACCTGAGCATGAGGGTGCCCGGTTATTTCAGGGCTGTCTCTTA
>USNC01000135.1 GCA_900555915.1 uncultured Porphyromonadaceae bacterium
CGCGTAAGATCGTCGGCAGCGTCAGATGTGTATAAGAGACAGAGTCGACTCCGTGGTGCATCGGTATTTTAATGACGTAGTCGCAGCTGTCGATCGTGTGCAGCGGCAGTCCTTCCCCCTCGGTGCCCATTATGACGGCGAGTTTCGGTTCTCTGCGCAGTATCCCGTCGCCTATCGCCACCGAGTCGTGGCGTAGCGCCATGGCAGCGGTCTTGAATCCATATTCCTTGAGTTGGGCAATGCCGGTGTCGAGTCGGGTCCATGGTATGAGAAACACGGAACCCATCGACACTCTCACCGCCCTGCGGTTGAGCGGATCGCAGGCCGTGGGATTGAGCACCACTCCGTCCATGCCGAGCGCGGCGGCCGCGCGGAAAATGGCTCCGATGTTGGTGGTGTCGCTCACGTCGTCGATTACCACCAGACGCTCCGCGCGAGCGCAGAGATCGTGCAGTGCTGGCATGGCGGGGCGTCGCATCGCGCACAGCACACCCCGGGTGAGCGTATAGCCGGTGATGGCCTGGAGTGTGGCGCGGCTGCCGGTATAGACCGGGGTGTCAGGCATACGCGCTATGATGTCGCGGGCATCGCCTTCGATATGTCTCTCCTCGCAGAGGAGCGCCACCGGCTCTATGCCGGCGTCGAGCGCCACTTTTATCACTTTCGGACTTTCCGCAATGAAGATTCCCTCGTCGGGATTCAGCCGGTTGCGGAGCTGCGCCTCTGTGAGAGAGGCAAACATGGCGATGCGGGGATCGTCGGCGTTCTCTATTCTTATGGTTTCCATTTTCTTCTTTTCTCTACCGGTGTTCACTACCGGCCGCAAATTTAGCAAATAATACTGAAAGCCGCAAATGCGTGGTGTCTCCTGTCGGGTAAATTGTGTCAAACAGAGGCTCAGGAATCTTGCACGGTCCGATCTTTTGTATTAATTTTGCATCTGTCGGGGCCGCGGCGCGCGGCTCATCCATAATGCATTTGAAAATATCATGGCTCATCCATTCTCAAGAATAAGTCCGTCGGTGGCCAACGAGTTGCGCGACATAATATTCATAGTGATCGGAATAGTGGTCTATTCCGTAGGTTTCACCGTGTTTATCCTTCCTCACCATATAGTCATCGGCGGCATGGCGGGGTTCAGCACCCTCGTCTTCTACGCCACCGGCGAGGCGGTGCCGGTGGCGGTGACCATGTATGGCACCAACATCCTTCTGCTGGCCTGCGGCTACAGGTTTTTAGGGAAGGGATTCGTGATACGCACCATTTTCGGGGCGACACTCATGTCGGTGGTGATAGGTATGCTGGAGGGTTATTTCACGTCGCATCCGCCCCTTATCGTCGACACCACGATGAGCGTGGTGATGGGGTCGGTGCTCCTGGGTATCGGCATCGGAGTCTACTACAGCCACCACGGCACGGCCGGAGGCACCGACATAGTGGCGGCCATAATGTCAAACCTGAGCGATGTGTCGATGGGGCGCGTCATGATGATTGTCGACATCTCGATAGTGGCACTGTCGTTTTTCCTTCCGTTCGAGGGAGACATGGAGGCCCGCCTGCAGTCGCGCACGCAGATCATCATATATGGCTGGCTCTCGATATTCCTCTATTCATATCTTGCCGACAAGTTTGTGTATGAGGAGCGGCAGACGGTGCAGTTCATCATCATTTCCGACCACTGGGAGCGTATCGCCTACCGCATCACGCACGAGACGGGGCGCGGAGTCACATATTGGGAGGGTAAGGGCTACTGGACGCAGGCCGAGCGCAAGATGATGATGGTGTGGTGCAGGAAGTTCAACACGCTGGCCATCTACAACATTGTGAAGGAGGAGGACCCCCACGCCTATATCACCACTTCCTACGTGAAGAGTGTGTATGGCAACGGTTTCGACGCGCTGAAACACAAGTTGCGGTGAACCATCAGGCGCCGACAGTTGTTATAGACGGAGACTACACTTTCTAAAACTTAAAACTATGAAAAAGACATTTAAATTCATGATGCTGGCGGTTGGCCTCCTTCTCGCGCCGGCTATGGTCAGTTGCGACGACGACAATGACGACTATTGGGAGGAAACGGTGGATTTCTTGAATCTTCCGTCCAGGGCCCGTGAGTTTGTAGGTGAGTTTTATCCCGGTGCGGAAGTGGTGCGTGTGGAGAAAGACTACGACGACGGGGAGGTGCTTTATGAGGTGAAATTCTCCAACGGTCATGAAGTGGTGTTTTCGTCTGACGGGCGATGGCTTGAGGTGGAGGCTCCCGACGGGCGTTCGATACCTTACGGAATCGTGCCGCCGACGATTCAGGATTTCCTCGACCACTATTATTACGATTATGGCGTCAACGAAATAAACAAGACAGGATTCGGATATGAAGTGGAACTGACCACCGGCCTTGACCTTCAGTTTGACCGCGACGGCTACTTCATCGGTATCGACGACTGAATAGGTATCGACGACTGACCCTCACATCCACATACACACAAGTCCCCGTCTCATACCATTGAGACGGGGACTTGCGTTCTGTCTGAGGGTTGTCGGCTGATGTGTGGATCACATCAGTTTCTTGTAGCGGATGCGGTGGGGGGTGTCGGCGTCTACGCCGTCGCGTTTGCGGCGGAATTCCTCGTAGTCGGAATAGCCGCCTTCGTAGAAGGTGATCTTCGAGTCGCCTTCAAATGCAAGGATGTGGGTAGCGATGCGGTCGAGAAACCAGCGGTCGTGGCTGATCACCACGGCGCAACCGGCGAAATTCTCCAGACCTTCCTCAAGAGCGCGGAGCGTGTTGACGTCGATGTCGTTGGTGGGCTCGTCGAGCAGAAGCACGTTGCCCTCTTCCTTGAGCGCCATGGCGAGGTGCAGACGGTTGCGCTCGCCGCCCGAGAGCACTCCGATCTTCTTCTCCTGGTCCGCGCCGCTGAAGTTGAACTTCGAGAGGTAGGCGCGGGCATTCATGTCGCGGCCTCCCATGCGGAACGACTCCACACCCTGCGAGATCACCTCATATACGCTCTTGTCGGGCGAGAGGTCCTTGTGGTTTTGGTCTACATACGCTATCTTCACAGTCTCGCCAACCTCGAAGTCGCCCTTGTCCTGCTTCTCAAGCCCCATTATGAGGCGGAAGAGGGTGGTCTTGCCGGCTCCGTTGGGGCCGATCACGCCCACAATGCCGTTGGGGGGAAGCATGAAATTGAGATCGTCGAAGAGGTTCTTCTCGCCGAAAGCCTTCGCCACGTTGTTGGCCAGAATCACCTTGTTGCCCAGGCGCGGACCGTTGGGGATGAAGATCTCGAGTTTTTCCTCGCGCTGTTTCTGGTCTTCGTTGAGCAGGCGGTCGTAGCTCGAGAGTCGGGCCTTGCCTTTTGCCTGACGCGCCTTGGGTGCCATGCGCACCCATTCGAGTTCGCGCTCAAGCGTCTTGCGGCGTTTGCTTGCCTGCTTCTCTTCCTGGGCCATGCGTTTGGTCTTCTGGTCGAGCCATGAGGAGTAGTTGCCCTTCCAGGGGATGCCCTCGCCGCGGTCGAGTTCGAGAATCCATCCAGCCACATGGTCGAGGAAATAGCGGTCGTGCGTCACCGCGATCACTGTGCCGGGATACTGCTGGAGGTGCTGTTCGAGCCAGTCGATCGACTCCGCGTCGAGGTGGTTGGTGGGCTCGTCGAGCAGAAGCACGTCGGGCTGCTGGAGCAGCATGCGGCAGAGGGCCACACGGCGGCGTTCGCCACCGGAAAGGGTGCCCACGGTCTGGTCGTCGGGCGGACAGCGGAGCGCGTCCATGGCGCGTTCGAGTTTGTTGTCGATATTCCAGGCGTCGGTGGCGTCGAGTTTGTCCTGAAGTGTGGCCTGGCGCTCCATGAGTTTTGCCATTTTCTCCTCGTCTTCAAGCACCTCGGGGTCGCAGAATGCGTTGTTGACCTCCTCATACTCGGCGAGGAGGTCCATGATGGGTTTTACACCTTCCTCCACCACCTGACGCACTGTCTTGTCGGGGTCGAGTTTCGGATCCTGCTCGAGGTAGCCTACCGAATAACCGGGTGAGAACACCACCTCTCCCTGGAAGTTCTTGTCGATTCCGGCGATGATCTTCATCAGAGTTGACTTACCGCTGCCGTTGAGACCGATGATGCCGATCTTGGCACCGTAGAAGAATGACAGGTATATGTTTTTGAGTATCTGTCGCTGCGGGGGGATCACTTTCGATACTCCCACCATTGAGAATATTATCTTTTTGTCGTCTGACATACGGCGATTTGGAATTTAAAATGTAAAATGTAAAATTTAAAATTTAAAATGAGGAATTTAAGTTTCCAACCTTTCCAACAGCCTAAAACCCAAGGTCTAAAACCTAAAGCCTAAGGCCTAAAGCCTAAAGCCTGAAGAATTAAGCCTGAAGAATTATTTGGCGGCGGATTTGGTGCGGTAGTCGCAGCGCACCTTGCCTTTGGCTATGTTGTTGAGTTTGGCGCGTATCAGCTGCTTGCGGATGGGGGCGATGTGGTCGGTATATACCATCTGCTCAAGATGGTCGTATTCGTGCTGCATGATGCGGCTCAGAAAACCGGTGAATTCCTTCTCGTGCTCCTCGAAGTTCTCGTCGAGCCAGTTGAGGCGTACGTGCTCCACGCGTCGCACATTTTCAGAGAGTCCGGGCAGCGACAGGCATCCTTCCGGACGGCTCACCGGGTCCATGTCCTCGATCACGTCGAGCTCCGGATTTATGAGCACCATCTTGGAATCCTTGCATTCGGGGAAATCGTCGGCGAGCACAGAGCCGTCGAGCACTATGAGGCGTATGGAACGCCCTATCTGGGGCGCGGCCAGTCCGACGCCTTCGGAATTATACATAGTCTCCCACATGTCGTCGATCAGTTTCTTGAGATCGGGGTAGTCGGGAGTGATCTCTTCTGTTTCGGCTCTCAGCACCTGATGGCCGTATAAGTAAATCGGTAGTACCATCTATATGATCTGTCTCTTATACACATCTCCGA
>USNC01000136.1 GCA_900555915.1 uncultured Porphyromonadaceae bacterium
GCACAGGCAGGAAGGTGGCCCACTGCAACATGCGGGTGTAATATTCCCGGTAGCCCGGATCTTCCACACCCTGCGGATATTCACCTTTGTAGAACCAACGGCTGTCAGACTTCGTGAAGAATGAACCCACGTCTACTGTCCAGTACGGATTGCCGGTGGCGAGATAGTTCAGTCCCGACGGTATCTGCTGCCTGAATGAATCCCACGACGCATGGGTGTCGCCGTTCCACACCACTGTGCCGAAACGCTGCTGTCCGGCATATCCTGACCGGGTGAGATTCACCACCCGCTTCCTGTCGGTCGTCGCACGCTGGTTGTCGTAGATCCCCTTGGCATGATAGAATGAATACAGATTGGCGCGCTCCGCTCCGAGCGCGTCGCTCAGCAGATCGGTATTCAGACGCCACCTCCGCTCATGGTCGTCCTTGCCGTATGCCCTGCCGTTCTCAGGCTCGGGCATCCGGTTCCAGTCGCCGTCAAGCGGTTCGCTGCTGTCACACCACCAGGCATCGAAACCCTTCGAGAAAAACTCCCGGTCGGCATATTGCCAATAGTAATCGCGCGCTTTCTTGTCGAAGGCGTCATACACGGAATGCTTCAGCATATATCCCCTCGAAGCGAAATCCTTCTCCTGGGGGCAATACTGCGGATTCGGCCAGATGCTGACCATCAGCCTGGCATTCATGGCATGTATCGAATCGGCGAGCGCGGCCGGATCCGGATAATACTTCGGATTCATCTTCATATATCCCCACCCCTCGGGCCAGTAGTTCCAGTCCTGCACTATCATATCCACCGGCACATGGATCTCGCGGTATTTCCTCAGTGTGCTGATGAGATCTGACGAAGACACATATCTTTCTTTCGACTGTATGTAGCCGAACATATAGCGGGGCATCATCGACACCGGCCCGGTGAGATACCGGTATGACGCCACCACATCCTCCATCTTCTCCCCCTTCATGAAATAATAGTCGAGCTGACCCGCCGCCTCAAGAATCATGCTTCCGTCGTAATCCCCGTCGGCACGCACGCCACTGCTGTCAAACCTCATGCTGCAGCCTGCGTCGAAAAGCAGTCCCCACCCTGCGGTGGAGACAAGCACGGGGACGGCGATCTTCAGATTATGCTGCACCAGATACACCTTTTTGCCGAGAAGATTCATGTAATCCTCCATGTGCGAACCCAGGCCATACAGCGCTTCGTCTGATGGAAATATGAAGTGGACTGAATACCGGTCCTGCTTTCCTACCGTATCGGTCCTCAGCACATCTTTCACCGTCACTTTTCCATTTGCTGTATCCTCGATGCGAGCCGTAGCCTCGTCATACACCACATTCTCCTTCACCATACTCTCCCGCCCGTGAGGCTGCGCCGGGTTCTCGCCAAGAAGCACTTCTCCAGTGGCCGTATCAATGAATGCGACGGCTCCCGTCGCGCGGCTGACCCTGACGGTCAGGTCTGATGTGGTGTAGGCTACGTAGTCTGCCGCCGCCACCGTATCGCACGCCACATTCCCGGGCGTATAGACACAGATTCCGGTATTATTGTCCCGGTTCTCTCCGTCCGGGTTCCATCTCACCCTGACTATGGAGGGTGTGACAAAATTCACGACTGTAGACGCGCCGCATTCCAATGCCGCCAGAAAAACAAGCAGACATATAAGGATCTTGTTCATAACAATAGGATAGCAATTAAATAAGTATGTTTTAGAAAAGAGTTTGGAATTTCCACCCGGCTTGCCGAAGCATTCCGGGTCCTACCTATATAACATATGCCCGGAAATTTCTATCATGCTTCACCCATCATTCGCGCCACGGTACCGCCCCGATTTCCAATTCAAAAATCATCATCCATAGGATCGAAGCCGAAATCATGTCCGAAGTCTCTGTCGAAGTCTTGGTCGAAGTCTTGGTCGAAGTCATCCATATGCGAATCGAAGCCATAGCCGAATGAGTCATCTTCCAATTCATCTTCATACAAATCTGGATCGGCTGCCTCTGCTCCCATCCACAAGTCACGTCTGCCTCGGCCATAATCGGCCATTGGGAAATCGCGCTCCACAGACCCCATGTCCGGGTCCAATCCATCTTGGTCGCGAATGCCCGACGCGTCAATCCGATTGTTGTTGTTCCTACGGCGTCCGAACAGCCAATCTATCAACAGCATGTTGCGGAGAAATTTAAAGATACCCATATAGCAGTAGATTTTAAGGCCCACACCATGTTAAGCCGGCGAATAAGACAATACAAAAATACAAAAAACTTTTCAAATCACCAAACCCCACCTAAAACCTAAATCCTATAGTTCGATTTTCGCTGTTGCGAAAATCGAACTATAATTGTCTATGTCACGATTTTTTAGTAATTTTGCACCCGCAAACTGATCACACTCCGATCAATGCCATAAGTAATTGCTAACTAAGATAAAAACAAACTAATTAAGAAAAACCGAAATGAAAGCATACGTTTTCCCCGGCCAGGGTGCCCAGTTCGTGGGCATGGGCAAGGATTTATACGACAACAACGCCGAAGTGCGCGAGATGTTTGAGAAAGCCAATGAGATTCTCGGCTTCCGCATCACCGACCTGATGTTTGAGGGCACTGAGGAAGACCTCCGTCAGACAAAGGTGACTCAGCCTGCGATCTTCCTTCACAGCGTCGCTCTCGCAAAGAGCCTCGGCGACGATTTCCAGCCCGACATGGTGGCCGGACACAGCCTCGGCGAGTTCTCCGCACTCGTCGCCGCAGGTGCCCTCAGCTTTGAGGAAGGCCTGAAACTCGTCAGCAAGCGTGCCCACGCCATGCAGAAAGCTTGCGAGAAGCAGCCTTCCACAATGGCAGCTGTGCTCGCCCTCCCCGACGCCAAGGTAGAGGAACTCTGCGCCGAGGTTGAGGAAATCGTGGCTCCCGCCAACTATAACTGCCCCGGACAGGTTGTGATATCCGGATCTATCGAGGGCATCGACAAGGCTTGCGAGAAGATGCTCGCTGCTGGTGCGAAGCGCGCTCTCAAACTCAAGGTGGGTGGCGCGTTCCACTCTCCGCTCATGCAGCCCGCGCAGGAAGAACTCACCGAGGCCATCGAGGCTGCAAAGTTCGAGACTCCGCGCTGCGCTGTATATCAGAACGTCGACGGCAAGCCCCACACCGATCCTGAAGAAATCAAGGACAACCTTATCAAGCAGCTCACCGGCGCTGTGCGCTGGACTCACGACGTGGAGGCTATGATCGCCGACGGCGCTGATGAGTTCATCGAACTCGGTCCGGGCAACGTGCTACAGGGTCTCGTGAAGAAAATCAACAAAACCGTAGCAACCAGCGGACGCCAGTAATCATGAACATAGCGATAGTAGGAGCAAGCGGCGCTGTAGGACATGAGTTTCTCCGCGTGCTCGACGAGCAGAATTTTCCTATCGACAATCTGAGGCTTTTCGGTTCGAGCCGCAGCGCCGGATCGTCGATGGAGTTCAAAGGAAAATCTTACGTCATTGAGGAATTGACCGAGGAGTCTGATTTCAGCGGTGTGGATATCGCCTTCACTTCGGCCGGTGCCGGAACTTCCAAGAAATTCGCCGGTGTCATCACACGCCACGGCACTCTGATGATCGACAATTCCTCTGCTTTCCGCATGGATGCCGACGTGCCTCTCGTGGTGCCCGAAGTCAATGGCGCTGACGCGCTGCAACGACCCCGCAACATCATTGGCAACCCAAACTGCACCACAATCCAGATGGTGGTGGCTCTCAAGCCGGTCGACGACCTCTCCACCATCAAGAAAGTGCATGTGGCCACATATCAGGCTGCCAGCGGCGCCGGAGCATCTGCAATGGCCGAACTGGAAACACAGTATGTCGAACTGCACGAGGGCAGGAAGCCGACTGTGGAGAAATTCGCTTATCAGCTCGCCTACAATGTGATACCTCACATCGACGTCTTCACCGACAATGACTACACCAAAGAGGAGATGAAGATGTTTCACGAGACCCGCAAGATCATGCACAGCGAGGAAATATCCGTGAGCGCCACCTGTGTGCGCGTACCCGTGCTCCGCGCCCACAGCGAGGCGATCTGGGTGGAGACAGAGCGGCCGCTTTCCATTGAGGAAGTGCGCGATGCCTTCGCCAAAGCGGAAGGGCTGGTCGTTGTCGACAATCCCGCAGGAAAGGAATATCCAATGCCGCTGCATGTGGCCGACAAGGATCCCGTATATGTAGGTCGTCTCAGAAAAGACATCAGCAACCCCAACGGTCTCGCGTTCTGGGTAGTCGGCGACCAGATCAAGAAGGGCGCCGCTCTCAACGCTGTGCAGATAGCGCAGTGGGTTCTCAAAAATGACCCTAAATTTGCCGGTGGCGCGAATGCCGATGTTGCAAAATAATTACAAACGCTAAAAAGTATTAAATTCCAAAACAACGGCAACCTTTCGCAGGTTGCCGTTGTTTTACTATTGAAAGAAAGAAATTAGTTTCATGATGTTAGGTTAGTTCGAAAGTATTATGGAAAACTTTCAGAAACAGTTGCTTGTGAAAGTAGCTGTTTTTTTGTATCCCTAAAGGAGACATACCGTAGTGTAACAATCAGTGAAACAAGAGATAGAGTCAATCGCTTCCTCCCGCGAACTGAACAATCCGAACAATGTGGATCCGGATCCTGACATCGCGGCATAAACCGCGCCGGAGGCAAGAAGCGAAGCCTTGATCTCTGCCAGCAAGGGATGGTTTGGAAACAGCGACTCCTCAAAATCATTCTTCATGACACCCTGCCACTGCCCGACCGACATTTTCAGTATCTCGCCAAGATGCACAGACGCCGGAGCCGGCCTCACACCTGCAAAAGCCTCCTTGGTGGAAATGGAGAGATTCGGCTTCACAAGCGCACACCACATACCCGACAGATCCAGATCCACTTTGCTCAGCCTCTCGCCTACCCCTTCGGCATAGCAAGGTGTGTTATATACAAAAAACGGACAGTCCGCCCCGA
>USNC01000137.1 GCA_900555915.1 uncultured Porphyromonadaceae bacterium
AAACAGAATTTTCCCTTCGAAAAGAAGATATGCCCGGTCGGTGATGCTGAGAGTCTCCGGCGCGTTATGGTCGGTGATAAGAATTCCGATGTTTTTCTCCTTGAGTTTGTAGACTACGCTCTGAATGTCTTCCACCGCGATGGGGTCGACACCGGCAAAAGGCTCGTCGAGCATTATGAATTTAGGATTGATGGCGAGGCACCTTGCAATTTCGGTGCGTCTGCGTTCGCCGCCGGAAAGCTGGTCGCCCAAATTCTTCCTCACTTTCTGCAGATTGAACTCGCTGATGAGATCCTCAAGTTTTGCCTTCTGCTCTTCCTGAGTCATATCTGTCATCTCAAGCACGGCACGGATATTGTTTTCCACGCTCAGTTTCCTGAACACGGACGCTTCCTGCGCGAGATATCCGATACCAAGACGGGCACGTTTATAGACAGGATAGTCGGTGATGTCCTGGTTGTCGATATATATCTTTCCGGAATTGGCAGTAATGAGTCCGGTAGTCATATAGAAAGTGGTGGTCTTACCGGCACCGTTAGGCCCCAGGAGCCCCACGATCTCACCTTGCTTGACGTAGATGGACACTTTGTTGGCAACCGTTCGCTTTCCGTATTTCTTCACCAGATCCTTAGTGCGCAGAATTCCTTTTTCCGGTTCGATTTCGATTATCTCCTCTTCAAGCTGGCTGTCGGGAGTGTCGGCAAAGACATCTTCGGTCACCACCTTCTCGCGCATGTCGGGCATCACGCCATCCCGGTCGGGCCGCACATCTGAAATCTCGATCTCTTCAGACGATTTTTTTTTCTCAAACAGTGGGAATATCTTCATTTCTTATATGAGGGGAGTAATGTTCGGATATAGTCGGTGAGCAGATTGATCGCCACATCATTGTTGCCACCCTGCGGTATTATCAGGTCGGCATAACGTTTGGTCGGCTCTATGTGCAGTTCGTGCATCGGCTTCAGCGTCTCCTGGTATCTGTCGATTACCATTTTGGGAGTTCTTCCACGCTCGATGCAGTCGCGGTGGATGACGCGAATCAGGCGTTCGTCGGCATCCGCATCGACAAAGACTTTGACATCCATGCGGTCGCGCAGTTCCTTGTCGCTCAAAACGAGTATGCCTTCGACGACGACTACCTCCCTCGGATTGATATGCACGGTTTCCTTCTGCCGCGAGCATGTCAGGAAGTCGTAGGTCGGCATCTCCACGCTGCGGCCAGCCTTTAGCTCGTCGATATGGTGGGTAAGCAGCGACCATTCGATGGCAGCCGGTTCGTCATAATTCATCTTCAGTCGGGTCTCCAACGGGATGGAACGGTTGTCGTTGTAGTAGCAATCCTGCGGAAGCACCGCCACTTCATCTTTCGGGAGAGACTCAATGATCTTGCGCACTACGGTAGACTTGCCGGATCCGGTTCCGCCGGCTATACCTATCACTAACATTCTTGTTCTTTTTTTTAAGATTCGGACGTCAGAATCCCGAACCAGCCAGAAGCGCGGTCCGGTATCGGTCAGCCCAAACGGGTGAAACTATTTTTTACCAAGGTCTGCGAAGCGCAGAGCCTGAAATTTAGTTGAAAACGGATTTTTTTTGGTTTTTACCGAAAAAAATATGATGTTTCAATGGCAAAATTAATAAAAACGATTGTTGTAAACAAGTAGATATGGCTCTCCTTTGAAAATTTTTATTAATTTTGCATTCGTAAGAATGTTCTTTTATGAGAATCATCATTCGCAAGCAAGGTTGAGGCGAAGCTGTGTTTGTCATCGGCCGGGGTTGATACCTTAACTCCAGTCTTGGCAAGGCTTGCGATACTTAAATACGTAATAAAGTGATAGTAAAATCTATATCTAAATTCGGAAGATATTGCATGTTTATGTGTCAGGTGTTTCGCAAGCCTGACAAGTTGAGTGTGTTTTTCAAGCAGCTGCTGTTTGAAATCTCAAATCTGGGAGTCGATTCCATTCCGCTTGTGGTGATAATATCGATCTTCATCGGGGCAGTGATCGCCATCCAGATGACCATCAATATCGTCTCACCCCTGATACCGAGTTATTCCACGGGTCTGGCCACGCGCGAGATCCTTCTTCTGGAGTTCTCATCGTCGATGATGTGTCTTATCCTCGCAGGCAAAGTAGGGTCGAACATAGCGTCGGAAATAGGGACAATGCGCGTGACGGAGCAGATCGACGCCATGGATATCATGGGAATCAATTCGGCCAATTTCATAGTGTTGCCGAAAGTGATAGGCTTCGTCCTGTTTGTACCGGTGCTGTGCATACTTTCGATGTTTGTCGGCCTGTGGGGAGGTTGGCTTGTGGCCGAGTTCACCGACATGCTTACAGTGGAGACATACGTATTCGGCATACAGTCGTTTTTCAACGAATGGTATGTCTGGTATGGCATAATAAAGACAATTGCATTCGCTTTCATCATATCGACAGTGGCTTCGTTCTACGGTTATTACGTCAAGGGCGGAGCTCTTGAGGTGGGCAAGGCGAGCACGGACGCCGTAGTGGTCAGTTCGATTCTTATCCTTCTTGCCGATGTGATACTCACTAAACTCCTACTGCAATGATCGAAGTAAAAAACATAAGCAAATGGTTTGACGGAGTCCAGGTGCTCCACGACATATCAGCCCAGTTCGCCACCGGGAAGACCAACCTCATCATAGGGCAGTCCGGTTCGGGAAAGACGGTATTGCTGAAATGTCTTGTAGGTCTTCTCCGTCCGGAGGAAGGGGAGATATACTACGACGGCAACTGCCTCAACACGATGACCTCGGAACAGAGGCGGCAGCTGAGAATGGAAATCGGGATGCTGTTTCAAGGCAGCGCGCTGTTTGACAATGAGACGGTGCTCGGCAATGTGATGTTTCCACTCAAAATGTTTTCTCCTCTCAAGCATTCTGAGCAACTGGATCGTGCCCATTTCTGCATAGAAAGGGTTGGCCTGAAGAACGCAGACCAGAAATATCCGTCGGAGATATCCGGAGGCATGCAGAAGCGAGTTGCGATAGCGCGAGCCATCGCATTGAATCCGAAATATCTATTCTGCGACGAGCCAAATTCCGGACTTGATCCGAAGACCTCCATCCTGATCGACGAGTTGCTGAGCGATATAACGCATGAATATGGAATCACCACAGTCATCAATACGCACGACATGAACTCAGTGCTTGGCATAGGCGAGCATATAATCTTTATCAACAAGGGATACTGCGACTGGTCGGGCGACGACAAGAGCATATTCCAGAGCAAGAGCAGCAGCCTCAACGATTTTGTGTTTGCCTCCAACCTGTTTAAGGAAGTGAAAAATTACATAGAGCAAAAGACCGCCGCCACTAAAGACTGACATTATGGAAGACTATACCACCCACCCCACGGTTCCGGAAGAGAAGGACTGTACTACAGAAATCGAACGAAGAGCACAATACGTGTTCGATGTGATGCGCCCGCGAGTTTCGGATGCCGACTACAATCGCCTTGTCGATTCATTTGAGGTGGCGAGGGAAGCCCATGCCTGTCAGAAAAGGAAGACAGGGGAGCCATATATCTTCCATCCGATAGCCGTGGCCACGATAGCCGCCAAGGAGTTGAATCTTGACGTGGATTCTGTGATAGCCGCATTCCTGCACGATGTGGTGGAAGACACGGACTGGACGGTGGAGCAGATCCAGCAGCGATTCGGAAGTGATGTCGCGTTTCTGGTGAGAGTAGTGACGAAGCAGAAAAAGGAAAAATACGAGATGTCGAAGCAACTCGACAACTTCAAGCAGATGCTGAATTCCGTGCAGTATGACATACGGGCCCTGCTCGTGAAACTTGCCGACAGGCTGCACAACATGCGCACGCTCTCGTCGATGCGTCCGGACAAGCAGATGAAGATAGCAGGCGAGACAGACTATTTCTATGCACCGCTTGCCACGAGGCTTGGATTCTACAACGTAAAGACGGAACTGGAGAACCTCTCGCTGCGTTTCAGATGTCCGCATGAATATTCCGAACTATGCACCCGCATCGAGAAGGACGAGCAATCAAACATGGCGCGTCTGAAGATATTCACCGAAGAAATATCGAATATCCTGAAGCGAGGAGGGATAAAAGCCCGCGTATACGTGGAATATCGTCAGCCATACTCCTTATGGAGAAAGATGAACAAATATGGCGATGATTTCGACCATCTGAAATACAGGCATTTTACCGAGATAGTATTTACAGAGGAAGACGGCGTTACGGAAAAAACCACCGCGCTTAAGATTTATTCCCTTCTTACCGACCGGTTCAAGGAAAAACCCGGAGGCATCTCAAACTATATAGACACTCCGAAAGAAAACGGATACCAGAGTTTCCACCTGAAACTTCTGGCGGATTTCGGGCGATGGCAGGAGGTGCACATCAGCAGCGAGAGGATGGTGACCAATTCGCAATACGGCTGCCTGAGCGACCGCTCGGAGGGCAATATCAGACGATGGATCAACAAGTTCAAGTCAAACCTCCGCGAAATATCGAAGAATGCCTCGGAGGGAGGAGGCGCATTTATCGAGAATGTAGTGGCATCGTTTTATAATGATGACATAATGACCTTCTCTCCGCAGGGGAAACCCGTGGTGCTTCCCCAGAAATCGACCGTGCTCGATTTTGCCTACGAGATCCATTCCAAGCTTGGCGAGAAGGCCAAATACGCCAGGATAAACGGGCGTCTGGCCTCAGTGAAGACAGTGCTTCACAGAGGCGATATCGTAGAAGTGTTTACCGATGCCGAAAGTCATCCAGTGGCCGAATGGCTCGACTCGACAGTGACTTTCAAGGCGCGGAAGGCCATAAGGTCTTATCTCTCCAAAATACAGAAGCCGAAATACGACCGTTGTCCGATATGTATGCCGATGCCCGGGGAGGAAGTCATCGGATTCGAGAATTCCAACGGTCGGATCATGGTACATAAGCGCGATTGTCCGGAAG
>USNC01000138.1 GCA_900555915.1 uncultured Porphyromonadaceae bacterium
GCTCGGAGATGTGTATAAGAGACAGCTACATATGGGTGCCCGACGGCGAGCAACTGCAGGTCACCTCGGGCGGCGGGAGCCAACCGGACCTCAATGAGAAGACCTACTGGCGCGGCGACTCGATTGCCATGGCAATCCCCACCAAGCGGTTGGGGCGGTATGACCGCAAGCTCTACAACTGGCTGATCTATCCGAAAGGTAAATGGCACATAAGTCTCTCGGCCAACTACGGGGAGCTCACGAGCGAGGACTCCGAGCTGCTGTCGCTGATGAAAGACATCGACCTCGGAGGAAAGATCTACAGCATAAAGCCCTCGGTGAGTTACTTCATAGGGCACAACATGTGTGCCGGAGTCCGGCTTGCCTTCACCAAGGGAGAGCTTGCCATCGACAATTTCAGCGTCGACATCGACGAAGACATGAACTTCAACCTCCACGACATCAAATACTCATCCGACAGTTATGCGGCCGCGATATTCCTCCAGCAGTATTTCGGACTTAGCAGGCGCGGACGGTTTGCGGTCTTCAACGAACTGGAAGTCGCCTTCGGCAGCGGCAACAAGCATTTCATCCGTCCCTTCGACGGAGAGATGAAAGACACCCGCACGAAGACCAACAGTTTCAACATCAACTACTCACCGGGAGTGAGCATCATGATGATGAAGAATGCGGCATTCAACCTTTCGTTCGGCATATTCGGCTTCCACCTGCAGGACGAGAAGCAGTGGGAGAACGGCGAAGAGAGCGGAAAGCGGCTTACGAGCGGCATCAATTTCCGCTTCAATATCTTCAATATCAATTTTGGAGTCTCTATCATAATTTAAGGGCTTTAAGGACTTTAGGGACTTTAAGGACTTTGGGGCATTTGGGGCATTTGGGCTTTGGAAATTCAGAAAAAGAGCAAAAGATGAAGAAGATTGGATATATCATTGGAATTATCGGGGTTGCAGCCGGGCTTTGCGGCTGCATCGAGAATGACCTGCCTTATCCGCGGATACAGCAGAATATCACGGCTATCTCCGCGGCGGGAGAGCTGTCGCCTGCGCGCATCGATTCCACCAATCTTACCGCCACGCTCTTCCTTGACGAGCAGACCGACATAAGAGCCGTGGAGTTCACCCGGTTCAGATACACGGCCGACGCCACTTCCGACAAGGATCTTATGGAAGGGCGCTGGGACCTGTCGGTACCGATCACGGTGGAACTGACCCGCTACCAGACCTACCAGTGGATGATAAGCGCGGAGCAGAACATAGAACGCTACTTCACCATAGCCGGGCAGATAGGAGAGACAGTGATCGACCCTGTGGGGCGGCGCATCATAGTGAACGTTCCGGAAAACACGAATCTTGAAAGACTTGAGATCACCTCGATAAAACTCGGACCGAAGGATCTGACCACTCTGAGTCCGTCGTATGAGGCGGGGAGCGTCATCGATCTCTCGGCGCCGCGCCGCATAGAGGCCACGGCGTGGGGACGGACCGAAGACTGGACGATCTACGCGCAGCTGAGCGCACAGGTGGTGGCAACTACCGCCGCCGACCCGTGGAGCATGGTGCTGTGGGTATATGGAGAGGGTCCGGCCGAGGCGGACAACTATTTTGAATACAAAGAGAAAGACGCGACGGAATGGATAGAGACGCCGCGCGCCGACATCACAAGGAAAGACGGAGCCTTCAGCTGCTGCATAAAGCATCTGAAGCCGCTGACGACCTACACAGTGAGAAGCCGCAGCGGAGAGAACATCGGCAACGAGATGAGCGTCACGACGCAAGGGACTGAGGTACTTCCCGACGGCGACTTCGAGCAGTGGTGGAAAGACGGCAAGGTGTGGTGTCCGTGGGATGAGAACGGCGAGCGGTTCTGGGACACGGGCAACAAAGGCGCCAGCACGCTTGGCGAATGCAACGTGAACCCGTCGGACTACGTGCCGGCAGGACTGAGCGGCAAATCGGCCGAACTGAAGACCGAATTCAAGGGTATCGCCGGAATCGGTAAACTCGCGGCCGGCTCGATCTTCACCGGAAGCTACAAGAAGACCGACGGCACCAACGGTATCCTCGACTTCGGACGCCCGTGGACGGTGCGGCCCACAAGACTCAGAGGCTACTACCGCTACACCACCGGCGACATCAACTACAGCAGCAAGGAGATGGAATATCTGAAAGGGCGACCCGACACCTGCTCCATCTATATCGCCATGACCGACTGGACCACACCGTATGAGATACGCACGAATCCGAACAACAGGCAGCTCTTTGACAAGGACGCGGCCTACGTGATAGGTTACGGCGCTCTTGAACGGGGCAGTTCGATGGACGACTATGAGGAATTCGAGATCACGATCGACTACCGGAGCACATCGGCCATGCCCCGATATATCATGATCACCTGCGCATCGTCGAAGTATGGAGATTACTTCACCGGGTCTTCGCAGGCGGTGCTTTATGTGGACCAGCTTAGTCTGGAGTATGATTATTGATTAAATTTTCGCTTTGCGAAACTTGATTCAAAAGGGTGAAGGGGTTGGACTCCGCCATGCTGGCGGAGCACTCAACATCATATCGATGCTGATGAGATGTTTGCTTATTTGGGACGGCGAGACGCCGCCCCTCCATACCGGCGGAGCACTCAGCTGACTTGGGGCGGCGAAGCGCCGCCACTCCATACTGCTATCGTGCGTTTGTTAATTTTAGTTAATTTTAGTGAATGGGTATTAATTTTATAAAAAGAGTTGGAATTTTAACAAAAATCACTGTTGCAGGGTTTGCATAAAATGTATAATTTTGTGCAATTTTCTAAGATAACGCTTCAGGCACAAGGAGTTTGAAGCACTGGGAGTTTGGATTGGAAGCGGGAGATTGAGAAGTTTTTTAAACTTCAACACTTACATCTGAGTATTCTATAGTAAAAAATTGTGTATATTAGGCCGGTCAGGAATAGGAGCCTTTCCGGAATTAAACTTCACCGACAAATGAAAGCTTGCAAACTCTTCACATCTGACGGTAAAAGGAGCTTGACGAATTACCCCCCCCGATCAAGCAATATGCTGGTTATCAACTATTTATCACAGCCAGCGGAATATTATCGGCGAACACGGAAACACATCGCCGACACATTCTGAGCAAGACACAAGCAAGGCCGTGTCCCAACTGAGGGAAGCGGCCCGAGTCACTGTGTGCACACACAAGTGAGACAATAGAAAGCCAGCGGCAGCCATAGCCGCCGGCCATAAGCTATGCTGCATAAAGCAAACTCAAACTATACACTATAACGCCGGTCAGGAGTCCGGCCAGACAGCGGCAACCGCCGCATAACGACATGAAAGTAAGATTCTTAATTCTCATCCTGGCGACGCTGGGCATAATGCCACACCTGAGCGCGCAGGAAATCGCGGTCAAGACCAATCTGCTCTACGACGCGACCACTACCCCCAACCTCGGGGTCGAAGCAGGTGTCGGCAACAAGAACACCGTGCAGTTGGTGTACGGTCTGAATCCCTGGACTTTCAGTTCAGAGCGCCATGGCGACCGCAAGGCCAAGCACTGGGTTCTGATGCCGGAATACAGATGGTGGACCTGTACGAAATTCAACGGACAGTTCTTCGGCGTGCACCTGATGGGCGGCCAGTTCAACGCCGGCAACGCCGACCTTCCCATCCCCGGCTTTTTCTTCGGCGGCGACAACCTGCGCAAAGGAGTCCGCGACTACCGCTACCAGGGAGGATACGCCGGCATCGGCGCCACCTATGGCTGGCAGTGGATACTCAACCGGCACTTCAACGTGGAGGCAGAGATCGGTGTGGGCTACAACCATGTATGGTATGGCAAATACAACTGCTACACATGCGGCTCCAAACTCAAGGACGGGGGCACGAACTATGCCGGAATCACTAAACTTGGGGTGTCGCTTCTTTATATATTCTGATTTAGCCGGGGGCTAAATCAGAAGTTTAGGAGTTTAGAAGTTTAGGAGTTTAGTGATTTGGGAGTTTGGGATTTGGGGATATAAATATCAAAGCGAAATTTTATCACGACAGACTGCGATGAATATCATATACAGAACAATAGCAGCATCAATTGCGTTCGCCGCGGCGGCCGGCGCCAATGCCGGGCACTACGGAGTGAAGACCGAAAACATAAGCGTGAGCCGCAGCGAGGGATACGCCCACATCAGCGTGGACTTCAATCTCGACAGCCTGCATCTGAAGGGGAACGAGCAGGTATTCCTCACCCCGGTGATCAAGGGAAAAACGGATGCGGACATAGTGGAACTGCCCTCGATCCTGGTGAGCGGCCGCAACGTGCACTACGCCTATGAGCGGGGCTCGATGAAGGGCTTCAACAGCATTAAGAACCACGACATACTTCGCGAGACCCTGCGCAAAAACGGGAGCGCGCAGACCGAGAACTACCACCAGCGGGTCGCGATTTCGGACTGGATGAGACGGGGCGACGCCTCGCTTGAGTTCGTCTACGACTCATGCGGCTGCGGAGTGGCCGGCGCGCCCCTCATAAGCGGCGGCATCCCCCTCTTCCCCAATCCGGCGAAAGAGATGACCGCCGTCATGATCACACCGCCGGTGACAGAACTTCCGGTGGAGATACATGAAGGGAAAGCGAGGGTGCAGTTTGAAGTGGACCGCACCGAGCTGCACGACTCCATCTACAAATGCCGCAACGGGCAACGCATCGACAACCGCGCGCAGCTGCGCATGATAGACGACTCAGTGCGCTACGCCCTCTCCGACCCCAATGTGGAGATAGCCCAGATAGCGATCTGCGGCTACGCATCGCCGGAGTCGCCCTTCACCCACAACGACTACCTGGCCACCAACCGCAGCCGCGCGCTTGCCGAATATCTGGCTGACCGCTACAGGCTTCCGCGAGAGAACACCACCTACTCCTCGGTGCCCGAGAACTGGGTGGAATTCCGCGAGCAGGTGAAGGC
>USNC01000139.1 GCA_900555915.1 uncultured Porphyromonadaceae bacterium
CGAGATCGCTCAGTGTCTCGTGGGCTCGGAGATGTGTATAAGAGACAGGTACATCATCACATTGCCGTCGCTTATGATGCCGCTTTTCCCAAGCGGTGTCTTGAGCATCTCCTTCACAAGCGAGGTGCGTATCTCCTCCGCTTTCTTTCCCAGTACGTATTCTTCCTTCTCAATGCCGACAGTCTTCAGAAAGGCCGGATTCACCATGTTGACTCTCCTGTCGAAATCAAGCATCATCACGCCCATGGGAGATGCCTTTGTAAGGAGTTGGGTGAAGTTTTCCTGCTCGAGGTTTTTGGTGCGTTCTCCACGAAGTTTGTCGATCATGGTGTTGAATAGGTTCACAATCTTGTCAGGATCATGGATTCCCGTTCTGGAAAGACGGTTGTTGAAATCTTGCGAAGCGATCAGTTCCATGCCGGTCATGACCACTTGATTGGCTTTGAGTATGGATTTCCAGAGCAGACACAGCAGCAACAGTGAAATTGCGGCGCATCCGGCAGCAATCCAAAGGGAGGCCTGTGGACTCCATATCGCTACCGCCGCCGGGACGACGGCAAGCAGGCACAGGAGGTAAAACAGCAGTATGGATCTCATGGGCACGAATTATTTGAGGCCGTATTTTTCCATACGTCGGTATAGGGTCTGGCGGGTCACGCCGAGAATCCGTGCGGCAGTGGTGAGGTTGCCTCCGGCCCGTTCCAGAGCCTGCTCTATGGCGGCGAGTTCCGCGTTGCCGAGCGTGCCGGCGGTCTTGATCGCGGCGTCGCTTTCCGCACCTGGCTGGCATGAGAAATCGCCGGTGTCGAGCCGGTCTCCTCCCATGAGCACGGCTCTTTCCACCATGTTCTTGAGCTGACGTATGTTGCCCGGATACTGCAGGCGCGAAAGATACTCCATGGCGTCGGCGGAGATATCCTTTTGCCCGAGGCCAAGCGACTTGCCTGATTCCTCCATGAAGTGGCGCACGAGCAGCGGTATGTCGTCCGGTCTTTCGCGCAGGGCCGGCACGCGGAGCGTTATCAGGTTGATGCGGTAGAAGAGGTCTTCGCGAAACTTCCCTTCCTTCACCATGGCCGGTATGTCGGCGTTGGTCGCGCACACCACTCGTATGTCGACTTTTCGCGGGCGACTTTCCCCCAGCACTTCGAAAGTGTGCTGTTGCAGCACCCGCAGCATCTTGACCTGGCTCGAAAGGTCGAGGTCGCCTATCTCATCAAGGAAGATTGTCCCTTTGTCGGCGAGTTCGAACCTCCCTTTCCTCGCTGCCACAGCACCCGTGAACGCCCCCTTGGCGTGACCGAACATCTCGCTCTCGAACAGCGACTGCGATATGCCTCCGAGGTTTACCATCACGAATGGGTTGCGCGAGCGTCGGCTGTTGATGTGTATGGCGTTTGCGATCATCTCCTTGCCTGTGCCGTTCTCTCCCAGGATGAGCACCGGGGCGTCGGTCGGGGCGATACGCTTTACGGTGGCGAGCAGATTGAGCATCTCGGCGTTGTGCGCGATGATGCCTCCGTTGTCGAATGGTTTCTCTTCGGAAGCCTGGGGCTTGGAATACATCGAGATGGCAGTCTCTATGCGCTGCAGAAGCACCCGGTTGTTCCATGGTTTTGTGATGAAGTCGAACGCCCCTGTCTTTATGCCCTCCACCGCGAGTTCGATGCTGCCCCAGGCGGTGATGAGAATCACCGGCGTCTCGGGCTGGAAAATCTTGACCTTGCGGAGAAGTGCGATGCCGTCTTCACCGGATGTCGATATTCCGAAGTTCATATCCATGAGGATAAGGTCGAAAGGAGTCCGGCGCACTTTCAGGAGCGCATCGTCCGGGCCGGAAGATGTTTCTGTCTCATATCCGGCTCTTTTCAGAAGAAATTCCAGCGATTTGCGAATCGCCGCATCGTCGTCCACTATCAGTATCATGCAGCAAAATTAATAAATTATCGGGATATCTCCAACTTGCCAGGCAAAATGTCGGCGCAATGTCAGCGGGAGTGTACAATTCGGTCGATATCTATATCGATTCCCATGTTTGTCGAGAAGTCCCACAGCGTAAGGCTCCGGATCTGATAATAGTAGTTCCAATAGAGGTAAAGCTGGTTGATCAGGGCCTGGCGGCTTTCGTCTTTACTGAGCTGGGAGTCATTGAGGTCAAGGGTGGAAATCTTTCCTACCATGAAAGTCTCGAGGTTTGTCCTGTAGCGTGCTTCGGCTATGGTGTCGGCACGCCGGGCAAGTGCGAGTTGGCGGCGCTGGTTGTTGTAGCGTTCCACAAGTATGAATATATCCTGATTAAACTCCATCTGTTCCTTGCGGATGCTGCTCTCGATAAGGTTGCGGTTGTTTTCCGCCACTCTCACCTGTCCTTTCCGTTTTCCCCAGTCTACGAGCGGTATTGAAAACCCGAGTTCCACTATCTGGTTGTCCTTTAGCCTTGAGTAGGCGTCGGCCGTATTGTCGGCGGTGCCGGTATATCCTATCTGGGCGAACAGGTTGATCTGGCGCATATTGCCTTTGGCTTTGGCCACATTGTAGTCTGCTTCGAGTTGCCGGCGCCTGATCTCTTTGGAGAAGGAATTGTTGGCGAGCGCTTTGTCGAGCACGGTGTTGAACTCAAGTTCGCCGGTAGGCAGTGATTCCGGAACGATGGGTTCCAGCGGTTCGTCGTCTTCAATGTCGAGAAAGGCTTTAAGAGCGAACATGGCGGCCCTGTATGAGCTTTCGCTGTCGGTGAGTGACGACTCGGCATTCAGAAGGTTGAGTTCGAGCTGCAGGAGGTCGTTTTTGCTGATCTGTCCCATTTCCCGTTTTGCGATGGCGACTTCGTGAAGTTTCTTGGAATTATCGTAGTTCTGGCGTGCGATGCCGAGATTCTCTTTCGCCATCAGGAGGTTGAAGAAGTTTGAGACGGCGGCGAGTGCTACATTTTCCGAAGCGCTGAAAAACCGGGCCTTCGCCTCTTCGTAGCGGAGCGGTTCGATGCGTCGGTTCCATTTTATGTTGTTGACGCCGAAGACCGGTTGATTGAGTGTTACGGCTACGGGCACTGTCATGAAGCGGTTGTAGGCGCCGCTGTCGAGTTGCCTCATCCAGTCGAGGGATGTGGTGAGTGAAATCGTGCCCCCCGTAAACCATATGTTCTGGGCCACTGACAGTTCTCCGTTGATCTGGAGGTAGTTGTTGCGTACGAAGGTATATGACCCGTCGTCGAGCTGATAGGCGTTGTAGCTTTTTCTGTAGGCCGGAGCGGTCGCTTTGAGGCTGAGTTCGGGAAGAAGGTCGGCCCGGTATGTGCGGTAGCTCCAGTAGCTTGTGCGCAGTTGGTTGAGTGCTACGGCGGCGTCCACGCTTTGTGCCCGGGCGAGGAGCACGGTTTCGTCGAGTGTGATGCTGCGGGCAGACGCTGTCAGCGCAGCGCCCATGCAGAGCGCGGCTGTGATGACATACATACAAATATTGATATTCATTCTCATCTCTTCGGTGTATTTGCACCTATGATGCATCAATCGCCGTGCCAAAAGTTCAATAAACTGATAGTCAGGGCGTATGCTTTGTATGCGGTGTCCGTATGCGGACATACTTGTCCGAGCCTCCTTACAGAAACGGCCGATGGCGTTCATCCTGAAGATGCACGCCATCGGCTCAGATATTTCAGTGATTCAGATTCGCGCGGGCGAAACCTGAATTCAGTGTTTCATTATTTTTTCGCGCCGTCCGTCGGGATAGGCCACGATGTAGATACCCGGAGCCTGCTTCATCAGCAGCGAGAGGGGTGATCCGCTGCCGGCTGCCACTTTCCCGCCGTTGAGGTCGTAGATTGTGGTATTGCCGGGTTTCGCGGTGCCCTTGATTTCATCTACGGCAGTCACCTCCTTGTAGTCGGGAAGGTAGTATCCGAGGTGTGGGGGTTGGTTGTAGGCTACGTTCTGCCAGCATATCGCCATCCTGTAGGTGTGGTCCTGGAGCAGGCATGGCACTCGGTGTTCTGACTCGATGGTGGTCGAGTTTATGTAGATGTTCGATGGTTTGCTGCTGTTCCAGAGTATCACTTCCTCGCGCCAGTCGCCGAGAATGTCGGCTGAAAGGCATGGTGTCTTCTTGCTTCCGTTGCATGAAGAGCCGGATAGGGTGGCAAGTCCGGAGATTTTGCCGTCGGCGAATTTTGTGACTGAGTTTCCGTCGAGAAGTTCGTCCTGAAGATCTCCGTCCCAGTATATGCGGAAGTTTATCGAGGGTTGCTGTGAACTTATCGCATTGCCCGACGCTGCGCTTCTCGGACTGCGGGCTGACGAGCACCACATCTCGTAGCCTTCGCTCTCGGGTATTATATCGGCGGCGATACCGCGGCCTGTGTCGCCGTCGGCGGTGCCGCTGAATAGGATCTCGCCGGTGGCGGCGTCGTGGAGATCCCAGCCGTAGGGCGATGATTCATGCACCTGGTACACCTGCATTCCGTCGCGCCCCGGTATCATCTTGCCGAGATGGATGGCGTCGCCGTGGCCGTAGCCGGTGGCGTAAAGGAGTTTCCCGTCGTCATCAATAGCGCACGATCCCCATAGGATCTCGTCTTTTCCGTCGCCGTCTACGTCACCTACTGTCAGGTTGTGGTTGCCGTTGCCGTATGCGGTGCGGCTGCCGGAGCCTCTGGTGGCGGATTCGGGAGTGTAAGAGATTGAATTGCCCTCGCCGTCAGTCACGGAGTATTGGGTCTTTGATTTTGAAGAGTGGAGCCAGCGGGTCGACAGTTTCTCACCGTCAAAGTCCACGGCCCAAAGAAACGCATAGGTGTAGTAGCCGCGGCACATTACGGCGCTCGGACGCGAGTCAAGACCGTCGAGATGTGCTACGCAGGCGAGGTAGCGTTCTCCTCGGTTGCCATAACCTGTCTCTTATACACATCTCCGAGCCCACGAGACACTGAGCGATCTCG
>USNC01000140.1 GCA_900555915.1 uncultured Porphyromonadaceae bacterium
AAGATCGTCGGCAGCGTCAGATGTGTATAAGAGACAGTATAAGAGGCCCTATTATCCTACGTCAGTTAGCCAACAAAAATATATTCCTTGGCCGGATTAAAACCACAAATGGCCACAAATTAGCGCAAATGGCTTCACTCACAATTAACAAATGAAATCTGCAGTGTATTTCAACACTAATGCAATCGATGCATTTGCTGACATGGGGCGGCGAGACGCATTTCAAAAGGCTTCGCGTCTGCCGAAGCGTAAGTCATCCGTGTGAACCAATTTAAGTGAAATCCAGCAACGGAAAAACCTCTAATCCAATCAAAAATCGCGTCCAGAAAGTTTAAAACCGAAGATTATTTGATTCTCAAGGCCTTAAATTTAAGCATTATAGCAATTAAATATCTAAATATCAACAAAATAAGGCAAATGTTAAAATTGGCGGCGCTGTGTCTCGAAAAATGCCGGGAGAAGCTGTTTTTAGTTTTCCGGTGATATTTGTGGCTATTTCGCAGGAATTTGTTATATTTGCAGTATAAAACAAATTTACAATGATAGAATTTTCAGCACAGGGTGTGGCGATGCCCGAAATCGACAGGCAGAGTGTCTCGGAGTGGATCCGGGAGGTTGCCGCCTCGCATTCCCGCACCGTAGGCAACATCAATTATCTCTTCATGAGCGATGAGGATATTCTCGCCGCCAACCGTCAGTTTATAAACCACGACTACTATACCGATATCATCACCTTCGACTATTCACGTGCCGACCGCATTGCGGGCGACATCATGATATCGCTCGACACCGTGAAGTCGAATGCAGAGAAATTCGGTGTGCCCTACTCCCGCGAACTGATGAGGGTAATCATCCACGGCGTGCTTCATCTCTGCGGCATCAACGACAAAGGTCCCGGCGAACGGGAGATAATGGAAGCCAATGAGGATGCGGCGCTGGCGCTACTTGGATCAATGCATAATGCATAATGCATAATTCATAATTGGCTTCGCGACTCGGGATGTATCGAACTGAATCGAACTGAAATCGTACAAAATCGTACAGGAATCGGAAAAAAACGAACTGAATCGAACTGAAATCGTACAAAATCGTACAGGAATCGAAAAAAACCGAACTGAATCGAACTGAAATCGTACAAAATCGTATAGGAATCGTAAAAAACCGAACTGAATCGAACGAAATCGTACAAAATCGTACAGGAATCGTAAAAAACCGAACTCAACCGAACTCAACCGAACTCAACCGAACTCAACGCGAATGCCTCAAGGACCCTCAAAAGCAAGTAATTTTAAATTCTAAATTTTAAATTCTAAATTCCCCAAAAACCGTGCGTTTCGAATATGATGTAATAGTGGTGGGTGCCGGTCATGCCGGTTGCGAGGCTGCGGTGGCCTCCGCGCGTCTGGGTGCCTCCACACTTCTGATCACCGCTGATATGAATAAGATAGCCCAGATGTCGTGCAATCCCGCCGTAGGCGGCATTGCAAAGGGGCAGATTGTACGCGAAATCGACGCTCTCGGCGGCATGACGGGAATAGTGGCCGACCGCACCGCAATACAGTTTCGGATGCTCAACCGCAGCAAGGGTCCGGCCGTATGGTCGCCCAGAGTGCAGTCAGACCGCAGCCGTTTCATCGATGAATGGCGCAAAACACTCGACTCCACCGACAATCTATATATATTTCAGGATATGGTGACCGGCCTCCTGACGGGCGACTCCGACAAAGGCAACGCCGAGAGCGGAAAGGCCGTGGAAGGCGTGGAGACGGCCCTCGGTCTCCGGTTTAAAGCCCGGAAAGTGGTGCTGACGGCCGGCACATTCCTCAATGGACTCATGCACTTCGGACGCACCCAGATCGAGGGCGGACGTATATCCGAGGCCGCTTCAACGGGTATTTCCGAGCAGTTGCGCGCTCTCGGTATAAACGTGGGAAGGATGAAAACCGGCACGCCCGCCCGAATAGACGGCTCCACCGTAGACTATTCGCTTGCAGTGGCCCAGAGCGGCGATGATACCGTAGGCGCCGATGGGAGCGTGGTGAGAGATTTCCACAAGTTCTCATATCTCCCCGACGTGCACCGCACGCTGCCGCCCCGCGACTGCTTCATAGTGCATACCAGCCCGGAAGTGCATCAGACGCTCCGCGACAACCTTGCCGATTCGCCTCTCTACAACGGTCAGATCCAAAGTATCGGTCCGAGGTATTGCCCGTCGATCGAGACAAAGATCGTGACCTTCGCCGACAAGGAAAGCCATCAGCTTTTCCTTGAACCGGAAGGTGTGTTGACCCACGAATTCTACATCAACGGTTTCTCCAGTTCTCTTCCATGGCAGGTGCAGATGGATGCGCTGCGTCAGATTCCGGCGCTGCGCGACGTGCATTTCTACCGTCCCGGCTATGCCATAGAATATGATTTCTTCGACCCCACGCAACTCGACCATTCTCTTGAATCGAAGGTGGTGGACGGTCTGTATCTCGCCGGACAGGTCAACGGCACCACCGGATACGAGGAGGCCGCCGCCCAGGGTCTGATGGCGGGCATCAATGCCGCGCGCTCCGCAGCCGGTCTTCCAGCTGTGGTGCTCGGACGCGATCAGGCGTATATCGGAGTCCTGATCGATGACCTTGTCACTAAAGGCGTCGACGAACCCTACCGTATGTTTACCAGCCGTGCCGAATACCGCATCCTGCTGCGTCAGGATGACGCCGATCTCCGTCTCACTCCTCTTGGCCATGAGATAGGGCTGGCCGACGAAAGCCGCTACGCGAGCATGCTCCGCAAGTATGAGGAGCGCGACGCGCTCGTGGAGTGGTGCGAGAATGCCTCGGCACGTCCTACCGAAGAACTCCAGGCGTATCTCGAGCAGAAATCCACGGGGCGGTTGTCCGGCTCTGTCCGCATCGCCGATCTGCTGCGCAGGCCTCAGCTCGACTTCGCCTCGCTCATGCCGCTTATCCCGGCTCTGCGCCGACGCTGCGACGAAGTGGAGGAGGCGAGACGCGACGAGATAATCGAGTCGGCCGAGATCCTCATCAAATATAAGGGGTATATCGACCGCGAGCGCGAGGCCGCCGACCGTATGCAGCGCCTGGAAAAAGTGCGTATCCCCGACGGCATGGACTACGCGGCCATCACCGCCGTTTCAACCGAGGCGCGGCAGAAACTCTCGCGAATACGTCCGGCCACCATCGGCCAGGCCTCCCGCATTCCGGGTGTGTCGCCGGCTGATGTCAATGTCCTCCTCGTCCTGCTGCGCAAGTGATGCCCTCGCTTCGCGTTTTCCAAGGATAAGCGTTTGAAATGGGATTGTTTATATTTAAAATGTTTCACGTGAAACATGCCCCTTATCCTTGTAAACTGTATATAAAAACACCGAATTAATCGAGTTTTTCAGCATATTTTAACCCCATGGCTTGCGCCTGCGGCGGAAGCCTGACAAAACACCCAGACATGCAGATAGAAGATCTGAAAGCCATCATCCGTGATGTGCCCGACTTCCCCTCGAAGGGAATCATTTTCCGCGACCTCACCACCATGATAAAGAATGGGGAGGCGCTCCACGTGGTCAGCGACGCTCTTGAAGAGATATATAAAGACAAAGGCGTGACCAAGGTGATAGGTATCGAATCGCGCGGTTTCATCGGAGGTTCTATACTTGCCGACCGCCTCGGCGCGGGTTTTGTGCCGGCTCGCAAACCCGGCAAACTGCCTTCCTTCACCGTCAAGGCTTCTTATGCCAAGGAGTATGGTGTCGACACCATAGAGCTCCACAGCGACGCCATCACCCCCGACGATGTGGTGGTGATCCACGACGACCTGCTCGCCACGGGAGGCACCATGAATGCCTGCTGCCAACTCGTGAAGACGATGAATCCGAAGAAAATCTATGTCAACTTCATCGTCGAACTCACCGACCTGCAGGGGCGCGACGCTCTCCCGAAAGACGTTGAGGTCACCTCGCTGCTCAAATATTGAAAATGCGGATTTGATGTATATGGTCCGGTGAAACCAGTTTCACCGGACCGTTGTTATAATGACAGCACAGTTTGCCTGGCAAGGCCGGGCATGATTTTTGAAACGATATGGACAATTCCCCTTCCAACGATCTCAGCAATCCTCTCGCCGGTGTGGGCAGAGACATCGATGAAACCGGCGGTTTCAACCTCGAGGTGACTTCTGACCGGACGGCCGACGACATACGCCACAACCGTCCCGGCGGGCAGCTGCGCGCCAAGATTCTGTCGCTGCCCGATTCGCCGGGCGTCTACATGTATCTCGACAGAACGGGCACGGTGATATACGTGGGCAAGGCGAAGAATCTCAAACGCCGCGTCTCTTCATATTTCAACCGGCAGCACGACATCCGGCGCACAAACCTGCTCGTGCGCAGCATCGTCGACATGCGCTTCATCGTGGTGCACACCGAGGAGGACGCCCTCCATCTCGAGAGCGCCATGATCAAGGAGTATCAGCCGCGCTACAATGTGCTGCTCAAAGACGACAAGTCCTATCCCTGGATCGTGGTGACCAAGGAGCCGTTCCCGCGCGTCTTCATGACCCGCGAGCGCGGTCTCGACGCCAGATACTACGGCCCGTACTCGAAGGAGCAGTCGGCAAGGGTGGTGCTCCAGCTTATCCGCGACATCTTCCCGCTCCGAAGCTGCCGCCATCCGCTCGATGAGACGGCGATTGCCAGAGGCAGGTATTCGCTTTGCCTCGACTATCACATAAAGAAATGCGGAGGCCCCTGCCGCGGCTTCATCAACCGCGATCAATACGGCGAATACGTGGCCCGCGTCAGTGCCATACTCCGCGGCGAGACCATGGAGCTCGAGCGCCGTCTGCTCGACGAGATGCAGACCCTGAGCGGACAGTGGAAATTCGAGGAGGCACAGGCAGCTGTCTCTTATACACATCTCCGAGC
>USNC01000141.1 GCA_900555915.1 uncultured Porphyromonadaceae bacterium
CTCAAAAAAGAGTCCGGCCGTGGTGGTTAGGCTCTTTTTTATTTTGCCGCTACGTCATCGACCCCAAATCTGGTTTTACGTTCAACTCATTTGCAAATAACACCGTTTTTTTATAATTTTGCAGGTAGAACAAAAGAGAATATAAAAAAGGCATCGGGCAGCGGCCCTGAATTTAGACCACATTTCATAAAACGACATACATCATGCACGATACATTCGACAGAGATCATCTATGGCATCCATACACGACAACACACAATCCTCTTCCCACATATGAAGTGGACCATGCCGAAGGAGCCGTTATCACACTTTCCGACGGCAGGGAACTGATCGACGGCATGTCGTCGTGGTGGTGCGTGATCCACGGCTACAACCATCCGGTGCTCAACGAAGCCATAGAGCGGCAGATAAAGAAGATGAGCCATGTAATGTTCGGAGGTCTCACCCATCAGCCAGCCATCGAACTCGGCAAACTGCTTCTCGACATACTCCCCCCCTCGATGAACCGCATCTTCTACGCCGATTCGGGAAGCGTAGCCACGGAAGTGGCCATGAAAATGGCTGTACAGGCACAGAATGACACGCGGCGCACCAATTTCGCAACCATAAAATCCGGCTATCATGGCGACACGTGGAACGCCATGTCGGTATGCGACCCCGTCACCGGAATGCACGGCGCCTTCGGTCCGGCTCTTCCGGTGAGATACTTCGCGGAAGCACCCTCGTGCGGATTCCACGATGAATGGGACCCTGCGGATTTCGACTCGATGAAAAGCATACTCGACCTTCATGGCGACACAATAGCCGCCGTCATACTCGAACCTATAGTGCAGGGAGCGGGCGGAATGCGGTTCTACCACCCACAGTATCTGCGCGAACTGCGCAAGGCCTGCGACGAAAAAGGGATACTTCTGATCTTCGACGAGATTGCTACCGGCTTCGGCCGCACAGGCAGACTGTTCGCATGTGAGCACGCCGGTGTGGAGCCTGACATAATGCTCATCGGGAAAGCCCTGACAGGAGGATACATGACATTCTCCGCCGTGGCCACTTCAGAGAAAGTGGCTGAGATGATTTCATCGAGCGAAGCCGGATGTATAATGCACGGCCCGACTTTCATGGGCAATCCGCTGGCATGTGCGGTTGCACTGGCAAGCACACGGCTGCTTCTGCAAAGTCCCTGGCAGAAAAGGATTGCAGAGATTGAAGCCATCATGAAAGAGGAACTCGCGCCCGCTGCCGACCTCCCCTTCGTGAAGGAAGTCAGGGTGCTCGGCGGTATCGGCGTAGTCGAACTGCATGAATATATCACCTGGCTCGGAGAGTTCCAGAAGATGTGTGTGGAGGAAGGCGTGTGGATACGCCCGTTTGCCCACAACGCCTATATCATGCCTCCTTATCTCGCAGTCTCTGACAGCCAGGTGCGCAAACTCGCACGCACACTAATCAAGATACTGAAACGAATCCACGCCTGAATTGTTACAACTATGGGAGCCGGCAATCCGGCATCTACAGGCGAACCAAATACAGCGACCCACACATACAAGCTGCTTAATTTGCATTGAAGATATGACAATTGAAGAAAAAAACGCGGAAGAGCTCCGCGTCACCGAAAAGGCGATAGAAATGCTCCGCACTGTCTATGACCCCGAGATTCCGGTCAATGTATATGACCTCGGTCTTATCTATAAGATAGACTACGATGTAGACGAAAGGACCCTGCATGTAGACATGACCCTTACCGCGCCGAGTTGTCCGGCAGCCGACTTCATCCTTGAAGACGTAAGGCAGAAGCTTGTTAGCATAACAGGGCCTGAGAAAGTCGACTTGCGCCTCGTGTTCGAACCTACATGGGACCAGTCGATGATGTCGGAAGAAGCCAAACTGGAACTCGGATTCCTATGACAGACAGACCATACACAGCACAGTGAGAACCTATTTCATAAGCGACCTCCATCTCGGAGCGCCTTACTTCGCCGACTCCCGCGAGGCGGAGCGCCGCGTGGTGTCCTTTCTTGAGTCGATCAGGGAAGACGCCGACGCCATATATCTATTGGGCGACATTCTCGACTACTGGTATGAATACCGGTATGTCGTGCCTCGCGGATTTGTAAGATTTTTCGGAAAACTTGCGGAGTTGTCCGACTCGGGGATAAAGATCACATGGCTGATAGGCAACCATGACATCTGGATATTCGACTACATACCGAATGAACTCGGCATCCGGGTCATTGACGGGTATCTGGAAGAAGAGATCCACGGATGCAAGGTGTACATGGCACACGGCGACGGCACCGGGAGGCAACCGGCAGGTTTCCGCCTCATACGCTCGCTGTTCCGCTCTCGCATATGCCAGTTCTTCTACTCGGCCATACATCCGCGCTGGACCATTCCCTTCGCATACTCATGGAGCCGGCACAGCAGAGCCACCGGAAGAGAAGCCGGACAGGACTGGCATCCTCTGCTCGACAATCTGACTGCATTTTCAAAGGAATATCTTGCGGAGCACGGAGATGTGCGGCATTTCATCTACGGACACCTTCACATTCTGAAGCAAGTGAGACTGAGCGAAGACTGCGACCTCACGATACTCGGCGACTGGATAAGCACATTCTCATATGCGGCGCTTGATGCAGACGGCACGCTCACAACGCATCGAGCACACGCTGAAGATCCCGGCGCGAGAGATTTGCCGAGAGTGAAAGCCTGACCCTCTCGCCACCGGCCGGCACCGTAGGACGCCGTATAGGAAGCGCATCGATGCCGGCACCGCGCAGGCGCGCCGCTATCTCTATGGCACGGGCGGCGCTTCCGGCATGAACCGGAACTATGTGGCTTCCGCTCACGCTTTCCCTACCGGCAGACTCCGCAAGAGCGTTTCTGAACCAATCAGCCATCTCGGCAAGCGAGCGTCTTTCCTCGGTCATTCCTATGAGAGTATCGACCATATACAGATCCCATGCCGCAACTGCAGGCGGCAGAGCGGTGGAGAATATAAAACTGCGTGCGGAATTTACCAGATAGTCGTGGAGCGTCTGAGAAGTGGCCACGAAAGCGCCGCAGCCTGCGGCGGCTTTTCCGAAAGTACCGACTATGATGTCGATATCGCCGATAAGGCCGAGCCGCTCCGCAAGGCCGAGCCCCCTCTCTCCCATCACGCCGAACGCATGAGCCTCGTCGACATAGAGCAATGTGCCCGGATAGCGTTTCTTTATTTCCACAAGTTCGCCCAGCGGAGCAAGGTCACCGTCCATACTGAACACTGACTCCGTAACTATCACCACCTGCCTGTAGGCCCCGGCCTTCCGGTCGAGAATACGCCGCAGCATATCCATATCGTTGTGCGCGAAACGTGCGGAATCTCCCGCCCCAAGCCGTATGCCATCTATCATGGAGGCATGGGCAAGTTTATCACTCACTATCAGAGTAGACGGCAACGACAACGCCGAGAGCGCCCCGACATTGGCATGGTATCCGGAATTGAAAATAAGGCTTCTCTTTCCATACAGTGCATCGAGTCTGGCTTCAAGCATGGCGTGGCAATCCTGCCGCCGCTGCAGAAGCCTTGATGCGGAAGCGGACATCGCCACATCAGGAAAGCGGTGTCTGAAACCCTCCATAAATTCGGAGTATCGCGCCCCAAGCCCCATATAGTCGTTGCTGATAAGGTCGAGTCCGTCCATACCTTCCGGTATGGAACGCAACCTGTGCTGACCATTGAGATCAGCCAGAATGTCATCGTAGATCATAACTATTTTATTCCTTAAGCGGGATTCATTCGCCTGATCCGGAATTCTTCATATCCTCCTCCCGCCGACGACGGTATTTCTCTTTTTTCTTCAGAAAGACGACGAGAGCCACAAGCACTACAACCTCGGCCGCCACTGTGCCCCAGAATCTCAGCATCTCTCCCGAACGGAGCAGATCGAGACCAAAATAAACTGTCATGAACAAAAAATATACCGACAGCAGAGCCGGGAGCCAAATATACTTGTATTTTCTCATATCATCCTTGATTTACCTTGTGGTATCGACCTGATATTCCGACTTTTCAGGAACGAACATACCTTTTTTCAGAAATTCATATATCTGTATGCAGGCCAAAGCGTCCATAGCCGCGTAATGCTGCTGGGCTTCCGACAGCGAATCAGCCTCCCAGTTGGTCAGCCTCTGGGTTTTCGACAGGCGCTGACCGAAAAGAATGGCATAGATCTTCGACAGACTCTTGTCAATGATATTCCAGGATGTCGCATACTTCTGCAATTCAACAAATCCACCGGGCTCTACATCCGCCACTTTCGCTATATTGCGGAAATCATCATGAATCGAAAGTCCGATTTTCGTCAGCGACCGATCCTGAAGCAAATCCCTGAGAGCCTGCGGAAACCCTATCTTGTTAAGTCTGAACAGATAACATGTATCCTTGTCGGCAAGCTGCATGAGCGCGACATTATAGGTCTGTCCTTTTTTGAAAGAAGGACGGGTCTCAGTGTCAAAACCGATCAAATCAGCCTTTCGCAATTCCGCCACAGCACCATCCACATCCTTTGAATCGTCGATCACCACGATTCTACCGGAATAATGGGCTGCGGGAAGGAGGGCGAGTTGCTGTTTTGATATCGAAATGTTCATTTTAATCAGTATTCTAAAACGTTGGCCCTGCCTGCTACGGGTGAGGGCAAAAACAATGCAAAGTTACAATTTTTTTTTGAAATCTTCAATAAATTTATTAACTTTGCACCTGCTACAGGCGTTATGACAATGTCAGTCAGGCCAGGAAACCTCCTCGGCAGATACTGTCTGCACACCCTCATTACGGCACTCATCATAATGTCTAAAAGAATAAATAACTCAAATAAACAATTATGAGCTGTCTCTTATACACATCTCCGAGCCCACGAGACACTGAGCGATCTC
>USNC01000142.1 GCA_900555915.1 uncultured Porphyromonadaceae bacterium
GTTCTACAAGAGGATCCTCTGCCGTTTCCGTTCCGCCGCCCGGCTCTCCGGTGCGGGTGCTGTGATGGCGGTGCGACTCTTCGCTGTAGCCGACACTGCACGGCATCTCATATGACAGAATTTAGACCGTCTCGTACGGCCTGAGATCCTTGCTGTCTGTGAGGGAGCCGGAACTTCTTCGGATTTGAATCCGGGTGCAAAGTTAGTGGTGAATTCTTGGTAAAAACCTTATCGCCGTAAAATGTCGCGCAATGGAAAGGGCAGGGGAAAGGGAGAACCGGGGCGGGCTGGTGGATTGGATCTTAAGGATTGATTGCTTTAGTTTTTGGATCTTAATGATTGGCAGTGGCGCGGATCCGGATGACGCTTCGCGTCTTTTCCGGGGCGGCGCGGATGGGCGCGGATTTTTTCTTTGTATTATCGTGAATTGCTTTGCCTTCGCCGCGTCTTTCAGGGAACAGAAACCTGGAAGAGGTCACGCCGTGGCATCGAGTCTGAATAGGCGGCGCGGAGGCGGCTTACGAGGCGCGTCATATCGTTGGAGAAATGGAAGCCGGTCCAGACTCCTGAGTTGGTGATGATGACCCAACACTCGCCGTTAGGGAAACGTTCGATCAGCGTATGAGTAGACGACAAGGTCCCCGTGCGCCGCCATTTGCCATGCTCGTCTATCTCGCTCCAGCCCCTCGACAGTTTGTCGTCTTCTGAAAAAGCCGTCATTGAATCTACAGAAGCGTCGGTCAGGATATTCGGCACGCGCGGATACTTGTCGGTGGCGGCCACCAGGCGGGCAAGATCGGACGCAGTCGAACACCACCCCCCGGCACCTACAAGCCCGTTGACATTGCTGCCGCCATATACACGCTCCACCATCCTTCCGCTGCCATTGTATTCCTCGACCCTCACCGTATCCGGACCATAGTAACGCACCTCATCTTGATGACGCTCGGCATAATAGTTGGTGGCGGGACGGAAGCGGAAACATCCTGCCGGACGCAGCACCTCTTCAGCCACATAGTCCCAATAACTTTTGCCCGTCACCTTCTCGATGACGAGCGAGAGCAGCATGTAGCCGAAATTGGAGTAACGGAATCCCTGCCCCGGAGTAAAAGCGATCTTCCGACCGAGCACGATAGATGTAAGCTGCTCATTGGAAGGAGGTCCGGAAAGATTCTTGGCCGCGATGATGTCTTTTGTATTGAACATCGGATCTCCGGCCCCCATTCCGAAGCCTGCCTTATGGCGCAGCAGATGGTCGACGGTGATGTCGAAAAGCCTCGGATCGCGTATGGCGTTTGTATAAGACGTGTCGTTGAGTATCCCCTCGGGCCCGAACACCTTCGAACCGAGACTAAGCCGACCGCTCTCACATAGACGCATGACGGCGATCGCCGTCACGAGTTTCGAGGCAGACGCGAGCCGCATGATATTGGTAGGCTCCATCTTCTGCCCCGCTTCCACGTCGGCCCAACCGTAGCCTTTGGCATAAAGCAAGGAATCATTGCGCGTGACGGCAAGCGAAAGCCCTTTTATGCTCCACTTCCCGATAAACCGCTCTATCTCGGAGTCCATACGGTGGAGCTGCTCACAATCGGAGAGATCGTTGGAGAGCCCGGCCGACCACACACTGTCGGGCAAAGCGGCCACCATCTCACTTTTCGCCACCCCGACCTTCCTGACACGATAGAAAGCCGTGGAGAAAATCACCGCAGTGCACAAAGAGGCCACCAGCAGGAGAATGCCGGTGCCACGCCTTATATCCCTACGTGTCATTTGTCGATGCCTTTCTCAAGATATTCTGCCAGGTTGGTGCGCACGTGGTCTCCGGCCCTCTCAGCCGCCACCTTCGCCATATCTGAATCGACCATGATCCCCACAAGCTGCTCGAAACTGGTCTTCATCGGATTCCAGCCCAGCATGCCGCGTGCCTTTGTGGGATCACCCCATAGATTCACCACATCGGTAGGGCGGTAGAAATCAGGCGACACCTCCACGAGAACCCTTCCCGTGGCGACGTCGATACCTTTCTCATCCACTCCTTCCCCTTCCCAGCGCAGGGTGATGCCGACACGACTGAAGGCAAGCTGGGCAAATTCCCTCACCGAATGCTGCACTCCGGTGGCGATCACGAAGTCTTCGGGGCGGTCGTTCTGAAGAATGAGCCACATGCACTCCACATAATCCGGAGCATATCCCCAGTCGCGCAGCGAGTCGAGATTGCCGAGATATATCTTATCCTGTTTCCCCTGAGCGATACGCGCCACGCCGAGCGTGATCTTGCGGGTGACGAATGTCTCTCCCCTCCGCTCCGACTCGTGATTGAAAAGAATACCCGAACATGCAAACATGCCGTAGGCCTCCCGGTATTCCTTCACTATCCAGAAACCGTAAAGTTTGGCCACTGCATATGGAGAATAGGGATGAAACGGAGTGTTCTCATTCTGAGGCACCTGCTCCACTTTTCCGTATAGTTCGGAAGTGGAGGCCTGATAAAACCGGCAGGTCTTCTCAAGTCCGCACTGACGTATCCCCTCGAGAAGACGCAACACTCCTGTGGCGTCTACATTGGCCGTATATTCGGGCGAGTCGAAACTTACCTGCACATGACTCTGGGCGGCAAGATTATACACCTCATCAGGGCGTACCTTGCCCAGCACCTTTATGATCGACATCGAATCCGTCATATCCGCATAGTGCAGATGAAACCGTGGATTCCCCTCGAGATGGGCAATCCTCTCGCGGTAGTCGACCGACGACCTCCTTATCGTGCCATGCACATCATAGCCCTTGCCGATGAGGAATTCCGCAAGATACGATCCATCCTGGCCTGTCACACCCGTGATTAGAGCTTTTTTCATTTTTTTATCGAGTATTCTGTTAATTTCTTTAACAATTAAAAGTGTTTATCTTAAAAAATATTAAATATGGAATATTTTTTTATGTTATAAAACACTATTTAATGAAAAATTACTAATTTTGCATCGAGTTTTTCATGGTATTAGATTTTAAGGTTAACAGGAGATTGGTTGTCGTGATGACAATCAATTTTTTTTAAAAAACAGGCTCTTTGTTACAAAGAGCCTATTTTTATTGATTGTCAGTTGATTACCCACGCGAGTTGTAAGCCTTCAACGCTTCCTCAAGCACCTTGAGCGCCTTTCCGAGCTCCTCGCGGTTGAGAATGTATGCTATCCTGACCTCATTTTTTCCTGAACCCGGAGTGGTGTAGAAGCCTGAGGCGGGAGCCATGAAGACTGTGGCGCCCTCATAGCTGAATTCCTTCAGACACCACTCGCAGAAACGGTCGGCATCGTCGACCGGAAGCGACGCCACTGTATAGAACGCACCCATTGGAATCGGCGAATAGCAGCCGGGGATCTTGTTGATACCGTCCACGAGAAAGTTTCTGCGAGCCACATATTCATTGTAGACATCAAGCATATATTCGCGGCTCGCGTCTACCGAGGCCTCCGCGATGAGCTGCCCGATCAGCGGCGGACTCAGACGCGCCTGGCAGAATTTCATCACATTCTTGCGCAACTCCTTGTTTTTCGTGATCAACGCCCCTATGCGTATGCCGCATTCATTATAACGCTTCGACACGGAGTCGATCAGCACAATGTTGTCGTCGATGCCGGGCAGGTGGAACGCCGAAACATATGGCGCGCCCGTATAGCAGAATTCCCTGTAGACCTCGTCGGAAAAGAGAAAGAGATCATATTTCTTCACGAGATCGCGGATCTGCATCATCTCCTTGATCGAATACAGATAGCCCGTAGGATTATTGGGATTGCATATGAGGATGCCCTTTGTGCGCGGAGTGATGAGTTTCTCAAACTCCTCGATAGGCGGCAGGGCGAATCCCTTGTCGATCGACGAGGGGATGGAGACAATCTTGGCGCCGGCCGAAATGGCAAAGGCCATATAGTTGGCGTAGGCCGGCTCCGGCACGATAATCTCATCGCCCGGATCAAGACAGGCCATGAAAGCGAAAAGCACTGCCTCGGAGCCTCCGCAGGTGACGATTATGTCGTCGACATCCACGTCGATGTCAAACCTGTGATAGTATTCCTTCAGTTTCTTCCGGAGCGACAGCAGTCCGTCGGAGGGGCTGTATTCCAGCACCTCCCGGTCAATGTTGCGAAGGGCCTCGAAAGCCTGAGGCGGAGTCGGAAGGTCGGGCTGGCCGATATTCAACCGGTATACTTTTATACCGCGGTTCACCGCGTCAGTGGCGAGAGGGGCGAGACGCCGGATGGGTGAAGCCGGCATCTCAAAACCGCGTTGCGACATTTTTGCCATAATTATATTATTTTAGTCGTTATATTGCAGCGGCACCCCGGGAGATTCGAGCACCCCGAGATAGTCGCGCGCAGCCATTCTGGCTTCAGGAAGATTCATAAGCAGATAGTTGCCACAGTCTTTAGGTGTGGCACCGGGCACTTCGCCTTCAAAGCCGGCCACGAAAGAGAAGGCCTCCCTGAGAAGCGGAAGCACGTCGCTGCTTGTGAAGTCGCCGTTGACAAGAAGATAATTGCCGGTGCAGCATCCCATCGGGCCCCAGTAGACGATTCTGTCGCCCCATACGGCATGATTGCGTAGGAAAGTGGCCACCAGATGCTCCATGGCATGAAGGGCCGGAATGGAGAGTGCCGGCTGCCGGTTGGGCGCGGTCATGCGCACATCGAAAGTCGTTATCACATCGCCATGCGGTGTGGTGTCTTTACGGCTCACATACACGCCGGGAGACAGCGTGAGATGGTCGATCGTGAAACTCGCTATTTTTTTCATATTGCAAATTTAAATAAAAAAATCGGAATAATGAAATTGAAGTCTGTCTCTTATACACATCTCCGAGCCC
>USNC01000143.1 GCA_900555915.1 uncultured Porphyromonadaceae bacterium
CTCTACCGTCTTAAGGAACCTGCCGCCCTTCTTGGCAATGAATTCTGATATCTTCGCTGTCGCGGCTGGTATCAATAAAAAAATAAAGGCCTCCCTTCATTGGGAGGCCTTCGCTTTATTAGATTAGTCTAATTGAATTATTTCTATCGTTTGGGATGGCGGCGGAGATTGTTAGGTTTTTATTTTTTCAATTCATTCGATTCATTAAATCGTAAAAGGTTAGCAAAAGATTGTTATTAGGCGTTTCAGGTTAGTTATATGGTCCTCCGCCGCGCCGACGTCCTTCACAGGCCGTTCCCAAATTGATTTTCATGAAGCAGGTTCGAATGTATTACGATATTTCGTTCAAAATTCCATCCATGTTGTCTTCAATTATGAAATCTCTCTTGATTTCGATTACAAAATTAATACATATTTCCGGAATATCCAAATCCGCAATTTCTTGCGCTGCATAAATTGTATTTCAAATTGCTATGGTTTTAATCTGTATTTATCTAAAACCATTGCAAAATGTCATGAAATACTCGGTTTTAAGTGATTGTTAACAAATATTGCATTTTGTAACATTTCTGATACATGTTGCGGAACATATTTTTAACACGAAAAAAGTGATATTTTCTTATCAGATTCTTCACATTTCCTGCTGTTTCCCTCTCTCTTCTGGCGCACCGCCATAAGTTGTCCCGACCTCCGGGCGGGCCTCGGTCGCTTCATTGAGCCTCTACCAGCGCGCCGTCTTCGATGGTGTATGCTCTACCCTGGTTGCCGTGGAGTAGCGGTTCGGTGGGTGTGAGGATGTCTACGATCTTATGGTCGGGTCCGACTGCAATCAGGGGAGAATATACATCTGTTAACACACTTTTCAGAATGATGTTGTCGCCGTCGCGCCCTTCATATAAGAAAATGGTCTCAGGACTATAAGTCTCCAGTATGTTCAGTTCGGAGTCAATCATGTGTATGTAGCCGTTCTGTCCGGCTACGGCATGGGCGTCTCCGCGGTGACCGGCGCGTTTGTATTCCGATGTCATCTTGTCATATACGAAAAAATATCCCGGCACAAAGTTGATATTCTCCCCGAAAATGTCTTTGTCGAATGTTTCCGGCAGGCATCTGAGCGAAATCTGACTTCCGTCCTTAATACTGAAGGAGGCGAAAAAACGTTTGCCGGTGTTTCTTGTTCGAATGCCGCTGAATCCGATAGCGGTGTTGAGCATGTCAAGTGTGTCGTTGCGTATGAAAAGCTCCGAATTGCTTGCCAGGCCCTTGGGCAGAGGCGTGCGCCACACTTCGTTGAGGTCTGTGTCGATACAGGCTACGGCATCCTGGTCTGCCACATACATGCGTCCGGAGCCATCGGTGACCACTTCCGAACCAAGCCCCTCGAAATATGTAGGCGTATATAGTGGGACTGCTCCGAAGGCTACGGCAGAGAGTACTCCGAGACCGATTGAGAGGGCGTTCGTAGCTTTGTCTAATCTCTGTCTTCTTAGTTTGTATTCCCTGACGTCGCCGGTAGCCGTATCGACACGCCATATGTGGTCGCCCATATAGATTGCCACTGAATCTGACAATGCCAGGAGCGGAGTCCAGGGGATTCCGTAGCTGTTCCCAATCTTGGTTTTCCATATTATTTTCCCTGAGGATGGTTCGATTCTTACCAGATTGTCGTTTTTCTTCCCCTGGTACATGATCATTATGGAATCGCCTCCGGCAATTGTTGCCAGTCTGCCTTTGACTGAGTATTTCTTTTTGCCCGTATGGTTGTCGAGAAGCTCAAGGTGCTTGGTGTCACTGAATATTACTCCTTCTGAAAATGGAAGCAGTCTGTTGAGACCGTTATGGAATTTTCTTTCCCATTGTTTTTCTCCTGTCGTGAGTGAGTATACACTCATGATGGCATTCGTGCCCCATATGGGATTGATTTTTTCCGACTGGATATAGACCAGAGGCAGCGAGTCGTTGATGCTGATGTCGAATGTGTTTTCAGGCAGAGGGATGCGCAGCAGAGAGTCGGCGTCTGTAGATGTAGGTACTACTGCTGCCGCTGCGGTCCGGCACAGCAGAACGGTGAGCAAAAGGACAATGGTATTTCGCATGGAACCAGTAATTATTAATTTCAACAAAATTACAAATAAATATCCGATTTAGCAACTCCCCCGGCACTATTTGCCACGATTTGTTACCGCCCAATGACTAACGCCCAATGACCAATGACTAACGACCAAAGACTAACGACCTTCAAAGAAATGATCCACCGGTCCGTGCCCATGCCCTATGCTGTATTTCGCTCCTGCGGCAAGTGCGCCTGTGAGATATTCTTTAGCGTTGCGCGCGGCAGTGTCGAGGTCGGCACCCTTGGCAAGCCATGCGGCGATGGCTGAGGAGAGCGTGCAACCGGTGCCGTGGGTGTTGCGGGTCCAGATGCGTGGCGACTCCATGCGTATGCAGTGGTCGGTCTCCGCATTGTAGAAGATGTCGTTATCCAAAGCATCCCCCATTCCTAACCCCAACAAACTAAACCATAAACCCTAAACCGAGAAAATCGCCCCTTAGGGGCGATTTTCTCGTTAAGCCTGATAAAGAAAGCGCTTGATACTCCGCTTAGGTGTCTTCTCGAATTCCTCGTTGAAGATGCGGATTTCCGACACTTTCGAATATCCCGGCATCTGCGCGTTAAGCGCCTTCAGATTCTGGTTCATCACGGTGTCGGCATCCTTGCCCTCCTGCTTGAGCTGCGCGAAGTCAGGATAGACGAGTGCCGCCAGCTTGCCGTGGTCGTCGATCACTACCGATTCCACCACGTAGGGAAGGTTGTTGAGCTTTTGCTCAATTTCCTCCGGATAGATGTTCTGTCCCGACGGGCCGAGAATCATCGTTTTCGAGCGGCCCATGATGTGGATGTTGCCCTGGCGGTCGATGGTGACGAGGTCGCCCGTATTCATCCAGCCGTCGTCGGTCATCACTTCCTTTGTCGCTTCCGGATTCTTGTAGTAGCCCAGCATCACGTTCGCGCCGCGCACCCAGAGGTCGCCGGCGGTTTTCTCCGGATCCGGTGAGTCCACCTTCGCTTCCATGCGCTCCACGATCTTGCCTACAGTGCCAGGCACTTCCTTTTCCGGTGTCTCATATGTGATCAGCGGTCCGCATTCGGTCATGCCGTAGCCCACGGTGACGGGAAATTTGATCCGCTGCAGGAATCTCGCCACGTCTGCGTTGAGAGCGGCTCCTCCCACTATGAATTGCTTGAGGTTTCCTCCAAGTGCTTTCATCAGCTGCGTGCGGATCTTGCTCAGGATTATGTTGCTTATGCCCGGTATCTTGAGCAGAATCTTCATCTTCGGCTGTTCAATCACAGGGAAGACTTTGGATTTTATGATTTTCTCAAGCACGAGCGGCACTGCGATGATAAGTTTCGGCCTTATCTGGGCCAGCGCTCCGAGCAATATCGCCGGCGATGGAGTCTTGCCCAAGAAGTTGCAGTGGCACCCTTTTGCGAATGGATGCAGCATCTCGATCACCAGTCCGTAGAGGTGGGCGAGCGGAAGCATGTTGACCATGCCGTCGCCGGGAAGAAGGAATGTGAGATATTCCAGACTGAAGCGGATGTTGCTCCAGATGGAGCGGAAGGGGAGCATCACTCCCTTGCTCATGCCCGTTGAGCCGGAGGTGTAGTTGATCACCGCCAGTTCTTCCGGGCGGTCATGGTGCCAGTGCAGATCGTCGGCCGAGAACCCGTGTGGATACCGGTCGTCGAAGAATCTTTCGAGATTGTTGTGCACGTTCGTGAGATTCTCGGAGCGAGAGAGAGGAATGCCGAATTCACTGATGAATATCACTCCTTCGAGCGCCGGAAGGTCTTTCTGGTCGAGAGAATCCCATATTGCCTCGTCGATAAAGAGGATTTTCGCATCTGAATGGTTCACCAGATGATGTATTGTCTCCGGCTTGAATTCGTGCAGAATCGGCACTGCTACAAGTCCGGCCGAGAGGCAGGAAAGGAATGCGATCGCCCATTTCGACGAGTTCTTGCCGCAGATGGCTACCTTGTCGCCGGGCTTCAGTCCTGCTGCCTTGTAGAGTATATGCAGTTTGGCTATGAGGGCGGCTGTCTCGCCGTATGTGTAGCTTTTCCCTTTGAAATCGGAGAAAGCGGTGAGTTTCCAGTTCCGTCTTACGGATGCCTCCAGTATCTCGTTGAGCGAATCCGGTATGTTGGAAAAGACTTGGTCGGTCTCGGTCATCGTGATTTTCATTGTCGTCGTATTTCTCGGTTTATGTTTTTTTTCTTCACCCGGTTGCCCATAGTGATTCCCCCTTACAGGTAATAACAAAGAAAAAGGCCTGCTGGTTGCAGGCCTTTTCCCTTTGTCACTTTCGCAAAGCGGAAGTGTATTAATCCTGGTTGAGGTTTACGCGCTTGAAGTCGGCTACCACGCAACCCTTCACCTCGCCGTTCAGATACTGGGCGATTGTGAGTTTTGCATCGCGGTGGTATTCCTGCTCCATCAGACAGTTCTCCTTGAAGAACTTGTTCAGACGGCCGTTGGCGATGTTCTGGATCATAGCCTCGGGCAGGTTTGCTGCCTTCTCCGCGCCTACAGTGGCGGCGATTTCAGCAGCCTTGTCAGCCTCTTCGCGGGTCAGCCAGCCCTTGGCGATGTTGCTTTCCACGTGGTCTGCGCTGTCTACGAGGTTCGGGTTGATGCCGGCTTTGCGGATTGCTGCTTCCACAGCTTTCTTCACCTGCTCTTCCTTAGTCTTCTCGATAGCCACGCTGAGCTCAGACTCTACTACGCTGTCTCTTATACACATCTCCGAGCCCACGAGACACTGAGCGATCTCGTAT
>USNC01000144.1 GCA_900555915.1 uncultured Porphyromonadaceae bacterium
CGAGATCGCTCAGTGTCTCGTGGGCTCGGAGATGTGTATAAGAGACAGAGCCGATCTCATAGCGTCGCTGCACGGCAGATGTGGAAGCAGTACCGGTCATCACGACCTGACGGGCCACATCCTCAAGCAAAGAATCCTTTTTCCCTATCGAGGCCGCATCCACCTCTCCGGCCTCACCGTCGCCACCCATCTGAGGTTCGGGCAGAATATAGGGGCCCTGCGGATAAGGCTGACGCGAGATATAGTCGCACACCTCCTCAACTTCAGGAGTGTCGACAAAAGCGCACTGCACCCTTATCATCTCGCCGTTGTTGCTTATCAGCATATCGCCGCGACCGATCAACTGCTGCGCCCCTGTGGAGTCAAGAATAGTCTTCGAGTCCACTCCGGAACTTACTTTGAAGGCAATACGCACGGGGAAGTTTGCCTTGATCATACCCGTTATGACATTGGTCGACGGTCGCTGCGTGGCGATTATCACATGTATTCCGACAGCACGCGCGAGCTGTGCGAGACGTGCTATGGGAATCTCCACCTCCTTGCCCGCCGTCATGATCAGATCGGCGAACTCATCGATGATGACCACAATATAGGGCATGAAGCGATGCCCTTCACGCGGATCAAGCTTCTTCTCCTTGAATTTCTCATTATACTCCGACACCTGACGCACGAATGCCTTCTCAAGCAGTTTGTACCGCTCGTCCATCTCGACACAAAGCGAACTTAGAGTAGCCACCACATTCTCCATGTTGGTAATTATAGGCTGCTCGCTGTTCGGGATTTTGGCCAGATAATATTTCTCAATCTTTGAATAAAGAGAGAACTCCACTCTCTTGGGATCGACCATGACAAACTTCAGTTCCTCAGGCCGTTTGCTATACAGCAGGGAAGTGATGATGGCGTTCAGGCCCACCGACTTACCCTGACCCGTGGCACCGGCCACCAGCAGATGCGGCATCTTGGCAAGATCGGCTATATAGACATCGTTGGAGATAGTGGATCCCAGCGCCACCGGCAGTTTGAATTTGCTTTCCTGATAGATCTTCGACTGTATTATGGTGCGCATCGACACAGTCTGCGGATCCTTGTTGGCCACCTCGATGCCGACAGTGCCTTTTCCAGGTATCGGCGCTATGATACGCACACCGATGGCAGCGAGCGAAAGGGCTATGTCGTCGACAAGATTTCTTATCTTGGCTATCTTCACGCCGGTGTCGGGTCGGATCTCATAAAGAGTCACTGTTGGACCTACGGTAGCCTCTATGCTCGTAATCGCTATACCGAAATCGTTGAGCGTTTTCCTAATCCGCTCCTTGTTCTCAAACTGCTCGTCGGCATCTACAGAAATTTTGTCGACTCCCGGACGCAGATAGGTTGAAGGAGGAAACTTATATTCATGTGTGAACAGGTTGGCATCGTAAGCCACGGGACTCACCGCGCTGCCCTTCTCAATCTGATTGACATTGACAGTCATCACATCGCATGAGGATTTCTCCTCGTCACCCGGTTTCTCGGGTTCAGTCGCCTCCATGCTGGCCGCCTCGGCCTCATCGGCGAATTGCGGAATTTCCGTCTCTCCCGGCTGCTGAAGAGGCTGCTCCCCATCAGCCGACGCAGCCTGCGGCGCTTCACCGGGAGTCGCGTCAGGAATCACTGCCTCGTCAGCGCCGGCATTGATATTTATGTCTTCCTCCGCGGGATCGACGGCATCCGCCACCGTCCTGTCTTCGACCTTATCAAGTTCCTGCTCAAGAATGTCTGCGGAACCGGACATAAGAGAATCAGGTATTTCTTCCGGCGACTCGTCTTCCGGATCGTCAGGAATGTCGAAAATAGTATCCGCATCCGGATCAAACTCAACGCTTTCCGGCTTGATCTGTCCGTTCTCCGCAGACACAGCGACACCTTCACCGGAAAGAGCCTGCTCTTCCCTTTCTCTCATTTCCATCTCGCGAATCTCCGCTTCTTTTCTTCGCTGCGCCTCCTCCGCCTCACGCTGTATGCGGCGCTTCTCATCAAAAGCCTTCTTCTTCTTAAGAATCCATTTAATCACATCCCGCAGACAAATCACCACGAAGATTGCAATCAGGACTATCGACAGAATGAACGCACCGCTCCAGCCTATGAATCCATATATGGCCTCGTTGATATAACGGCCGTGAAAACCGCCCCAATTGACCGACGTATCGAGTCCGATGCACAGCATTCCGACCACGACACTCAGAGTGATCAGCGCTATCAGCGACTTAATAGTGAAATCGAGCGTGCGGAATCGCGGATACCCGACAAGCAGTTTCAACGACATACATATCAACCACACGACAATCACGATCGAGCCCACGCCGAATCCCTGGTTTATAAGCGCTTCAGTGATCCTGGCTCCGCCTTCTCCGGCATCATTTGCCACTTGCGCGGCCATTCCGACGCTGTTGCTTTCCACCAGGCTCTGATCCGCAATGCAATTGGTGAGATAAGAAAGGAAAGCCACAGCGAGCCAGAACCCCAGACCGCCAAGCACTATGCCCGCCACAATCCGTGACGCAGTGGAAGTCAGAGCCTCATACACCCTGCGCCAGACAGGCTCCGCATCCGGTTTATTCGCATCCGCCTCCTTCTTTTTTTTCCTGACTGATGCAGTACCGGAATTTCCCGCATTGCCGGACGACGCGCCGCCGCTCCTTGACCGCCGGCGTCTGGGCGGTGCGGCCGGAGCCTGCGGCTGCTCTTCTTCCTGAGGAGCCTCCTGTGAATAGTCAGTATTCGGTATATTAGGGGAATAGTTGTCGTATCTGGGCATGATTATATGTTTATGGACTATTAGTAACCTGCGATAATTGAGTATTGAATGCAAAATTAGTAAAAAAAATCGGCAAAATATAAAAAAAAATTGTTAACTTCGCAGTTCAATTATGAAACCGGCACGTATCGCAGGACTTGCATTGCTCGCGCTCGTATGGATATGGCTGAGCGCGGGGTTGCTCACATCGGCAGACGGATTTAACCTAAAGAATATCCTTATAGCCCTTATGAGCGGCATCATTATTTTCGTACCACTTTATAAGAAATATATCAAAGGGGACAAATAAACCGATTATGAAACAGGACTCTTCGCATACTCCAGCAACGACCGCCGCCAAATCAGGCTACGGTCTATTAGACAGCATATCGACTCCGGACGACGTCAGACGCCTTCCACTGGAGAGACTACCGGAATTGTGCTCTGACATTCGTCGCTACCTCATCGACCACCTATCTGTCAATCCAGGGCATTTCGCGTCAAGCATGGGAGCAGTGGAGATTATTGTCGCCCTTCATTACGTATATGACACTCCCACAGACCATCTTTTCTGGGATGTCGGGCATCAGGCATACGCCCACAAACTCCTCACCGGGCGCAAGGAAGCATTCGCTTCGCAGCGCACCAAAGGAGGAATAAGCGGATTCCCCTCCCCTCTTGAATCGGACTACGACACCTTCATCACCGGCCACGCCTCCAACTCCATCTCCGCAGCCCTGGGCAGGGCTCTGGCCGACAGGAACACACCCGGGAAAGAAAATTGCAAGACAGTCGCAGTCATCGGCGACGCATCGATAGGATGCGGCCTGGCATTCGAGGGACTCAACAACGTGGCCAACAACCCCAACAATCTGCTTATCATACTCAACGACAACGACATGAGCATAGATGCCAACGTCGGAGGCCTTCACCGGTACCTTTCCGAACTTTCGACGTCGGCGGGATACAACAAATGGAGAGCCAAGCTCTACAACGTGTTCCGCCGTGAAGGCATAGTGACAGAAGAAGGAAAGGGGCGCATACAGCGGTTTGCCAATTCACTTAAAAGTCTCGTAAGCGGCAAGCAGAATATATTCGAGGGGCTCAACATAAGGTATTTCGGACCTTTCGACGGCCATGATGTGATAAAACTCGTGAAAATCCTTCGCGACATCAAAGAGATGCAGACCCCGAGACTGCTGCATCTCCACACCGTGAAGGGGAAAGGCTACCGCCCGGCCGAAGAGGATCCCGCGCAATGGCATGCTCCGGGCCTGTTCAATCCGGACACAGGAGAGAAAATAAAGGTCTCGACAAAAGACTCTCCGCTCAACTGGCAGGAAGTATTCGGCCGCACGCTTGTGGAACTTGCGGGCATCGACGACCGGGTGATGGGTGTCTCCGCCGCCATGCTCAGCGGCACATCGGTGCTTAGGATGATGGAGGCGTATCCCGAGAGGACTTTTGACGTAGGCATTTCCGAAGGACATGCCGTCACGTTCTCCGCCGGTCTTGCCACGGGTGGCAAACGTCCGTTCACCGCCATTTACTCTTCTTTCCTTCAGCGTGCATACGACAATATTGTGAACGACGTCTGCATACAGGGTCTGCCTGTGACATTCTGCATAGACAGAGCCGGGATAGTAGGCGAAGACGGCGTCACACACCATGGTCTTCTCGACATCGCATATCTCCGGTGCATCCCCGGTCTTAGGGTGGCATCTCCCGCCGACGAGGAGACACTGCGCAATCTGATGTACTCATCGCTTCACCTCGACGCACCTCTCGCCATACGCTATCCGAGAGGCTGCGCCACCACCTGCCACTGGCAGACTCCATTCGCCGATATCGAGGTCGGCAAAGGCAGGGCAATATCAGAAAATGCAGGATCCAGGACAGCGGTCCTCACCATAGGCCCCGCACTGCATGATGCAAAGAAGGCACAGAAAATACTCTCAGCCGACGGCATAACGATAGATATATACGACATGATATGGGTCAAGCCCCTTGACGAAGAACTATTGCGCCTGTCTCTTATACACATCTGACGCT
>USNC01000145.1 GCA_900555915.1 uncultured Porphyromonadaceae bacterium
CAGATGTGTATAAGAGACAGATGTTGCCGATTGCTCCGCCGGCTCCTTTTAAGATATCTTTCAGGTCAGGCGATGCCTGAACGCTTATCGCGGATACTGCCATAAGCACGATGGCCGCCGCTTTCATAAAACTGAAACTTTTCATTAACTTTGGGTTTTGATTTCCCAAAATTAATGAAAAGTTTCCACATATCCAAATTTTTCATCCGCCCGTTACCGTTCCATGAAACACCCGCGGCTTTTGGAGCGCCGTCCCGCCGCCCGCGTTGGCAAGGAATCAGTAGTCGGTGCTGTATCATGGTTCATCCACAAGGCGTATGAAACCTGAGTCAGAGAAAAAGTATGCGGCGTTGTTATCGGGGTCAGTTCCCGGTATCCCGACATTGTTATGGTCGGCTTTATCCCAGGAGTAGGCATTCTGTCCGAATTGGTTGAAGTCATATGTCGAGACGTTGATATCCCATGTGGAGAAGCCACGGATATTGTTGGTTTTGTCCCATATGTCCGGTATGTGCTTTCCGTCAGGATATCCCCAGTAGATGGCGCCGAGATTGTCCTTGATGTTCCAGAACTGCGGCATCTTTTCCACAGGTCCCGATTCCATGTAGACCGAGCGGTTTGCATATCTGAGTGTGCCCGGTGCATCATTGTCGGAGCCAATTGCTTTTCCGCTTTTGCGCCGTCCGCAACCGGAGGCTCCGATCGGCAGGAAGAGGTTCTTTCCGTTCTTGCTGTTGTAGACGAAAGCGCCGCGCATCCCGCTGCCGCTCTTGTCCTTGCTTGCATATTTGTAGTTGAATGCTTGTTCTGCGGCCATCGATGTAGTGGTGGAGTTCCCGTCGTAGCATACACCGAAGGTGTAGAATACATGGCTGTTGTCGCGCACCATTTGCCAGTCTTCATATTTTGGCATACGTGTTTTCTTCCCTTCGTTCGTGCACTTCCGGTTTTCGTCTCCGATCTTTTTGTCGTAGAGCGTGAAGTCTTTTTTGAAATTAACTTTATCCTTCTCGGCATCGAGAGCAATAGCCTGGAAAGCTAAGTTGGGTTCGCCGGAGTCAAGACCGGGAAGATTTTGGTTGTTGACATACCACAGTGCTTTACCTGCATTCTCTCCGTCCTTGCCTACAACAGTGTATAATTTTGCTCCCGGATTTATTCCGAACTCATCCGAAGTGTTGTATTGGGCGTCGATGGCATAGTTGAGGTTGCCGAAGCGGAACTGCGATCCCGCCTCAAGCGGTGATTCAGCTTCCTTCTCGCTACCGCGCAGGTTGAAGCAGTGCCATTTCACACCACCCTCCACTATCTCGTCCGGATCATACCCCTGGCGCACCATGATGCGGTGCTTGCATGTGTAGTCGTGATATTTCACAAGTATCACCGCGTGGCGGTTGCCTGCATCCGAGTTGGGAATGAAATGCACCTGAAATTTCACCTGCGACCCCGTGCTTCCTTCTATCTTCAACTGTCCGTTGAGCGTGATGAATCCGGCGTCGCCCGATTCTATCTCCGCGCTCCATTTTCCCTCCGATGCGAAGGGCATGAACGAGGTGGCTTTCTCTGCCGTACGGAAACAGAGATTTACGGTGAATGACTTGTTGTCTCCCTTGGCGCGGTAGATGCCCGCGGGGTTGATGATGCGGCGCACCTGGATCACATCGCAAAGTTTCGAGTATTTTACCGAGTTGCCGTTTTCATCGTCTACCCAGCACGTGATCTTCACCACAGCCTTGCGCTGATAGTTGAAGTAGGGGTTCGCGCCGGAGTAGCCGAGCGTCTTCACCATAAAGAGCGCCCTGGTGTAGAGCGGAAGATAGATGTGCGTTCTGGTTTTGCCGCCGTTTTGGCTCTCGAATATCTCATAGGTGTCCGGATTGTCGCGGGTGTTGTCGTTTGTGCGTCCGTTGCGTATGGAGGTGTCATATTCCCGGTATCCCTGCATCGGTACGTGCATCTTCTCGTTGGCTTCTATCTCGCCGCTTGTGAAGAATTTGCTTTTGTCCATATTGTCCATTTCCGGCATATTCTCCACTCCGCCATACCAGTACGACATGAGATAAGCCTTCTGGTTTCCGGCTATCTGTTTTTGTACCGACGGTATGCTTTCGCGTCCGATGGCATCGGCGTTGGTGACGTTGTCGCTGCCGTTCACCACATTCGAGAGGCTGTTGGTCGGTCGTAGCGTAAGGAAGCCGTGCCAGGGTCCGTCATAGTCCACTCCATTGCCGCTCTGCACTCTTCCGGTCCAATATATAGAGGAGGGGGCGTCCTTCGGCTGCCAGTTGTTTTCAACAATTTCCGTTATGATTTTGGTTCCTTTGGTCAGTTTGCCGTCTACAGTGATCGGAATCTCCACATTCTCTCCATAGGTGTAGGAAATGTAGAAAGGACTGGGAACGTATATCGGGTTGTCATGCTCCTGCTTGTAGTCGATATGCCAGTCCACGTCGTTGGCGTTTCCCCTGAAGTTGAGGGTCAGTTTGTAGTGGTGGTTGCGGTAGGCGTTGTAGTCTTTCTTAGTGTCCATGCCGAGCATGAAACGGTAGATGATCTTGCCCTGCCCTTCGTTTCCCTTGGCTCTCGAGCGGTAATATGCCTCCACCTCGATATAGGTGCCGTAAGGCTTCTCGTCGCGCCATTTAGGGTCATCCTTATTCACACCGCCAGGCCATGACACTTCTCCGTCAGGGGTATCCGGTCTATCTTCCAGATCCACCTGACTCTTGTCCTTGCCCTCCCCCTGCAGGTTTTCATAGAAGAAGAGTGCCTCTGCCGTCTCCGAGTGGTCGCTGCCGTACGTGCCTGTGCCGCGCGAGAGCACGGGCCAAGTGTCAAACTCGTTCTCCGCATTATCATATTTTGAGCCTTCCGGAGCATACAAGATTCTGTCGCCCACTTTATAGTTGGGGTAATTGTTGTCCTCTTCGGTGGTGCCGACATCGGCTGTGGGTATGTTCTTCACGCCGAGATGGCACTGTTTCGGCACATTGCATATCTTCACATTGTGCAGGTATATCCATGTCTGCTCGTTGAGTTGCGTGGTGTTGAAATCCACTGTCACTTTCGAGGCGCATCTGACCAGCCATGCGTGAAGCCTGTAGGTGTTTTCTCCGGCGAATTTCACCGGCGATCCCTCCACCATATCCTTGTCGAGCGCGAACATGCCGAACATCTCCGCATTTTCGCTCATATAGTCTTCGAAGTCTTTTGGATTGTACCAACGCACTTTGAAATTCTTAAGTTTCTCGGCTGTCTCGTACTCCTCTGGGGGCACAAGCACGTTGGCTGTAACATATATCTGATATGTCAGTCCGGCCTCAAACGGGGCGTTCTTAAGTTTAAACGAGGCATGCGGGGTCTTGGCCTCGCCGTTGCCTGTCACCACGCCGGGATATTTGTCGTTGTCAGGATACGGATATAGCGGGTGCTGGTCATTGCCGTTTGTGTCATAGTTGAAATCTTCAAACCCTGACTTGTCGCAATGGTGCAGCAGTTTGGTGCCGTCTTCATTGTAGACGTAGACATGTATAGTCTTCTCAAACTCCCTTACCGCATCGCCGGCCGCTCCGCGCGTGGAGAGTTCGGTCACTGCCATCGAGGGTAGACCGACTGTAAAATACACGTCAAGTCCGTTGCCGTCCCCTTCCTGAAAATAGTCGCGGAATGTGTCGTCCTGGCAACCGGCGGCCATCATGCAGCCGACTGCCACGAATACCCATATTATATACCTTTCAATATATTCTCTCATATTTAGTTATCATTATTGCAATGTCCATGCAATTATTTATCCGGTGTGTAAACGCAGAATCTGCGAGTATATTCCTTTCCCTTATACTGACATTTGAAAATTACCTCATTATATCTGGTGGCGGCATCAGATCCAAGTTCTTTTGCAAATATCTCGCAGGATTTTCCATCTGCGCTCTGATTTTTAAGTTCAATGCGTTCATTGTGGAAACTGTATCTCTGATAGGTGGTCCAGCTTGGATTTGTCAATGATGCCTGTGGGTCTTCATTGATCACAATCTTTGCTGTCCAGGTCTCTCCTTTAGGAATATTAATTTTGTCGAATAGACCTAATCCTCCTACATCGGTTATGTCGGGAATAGCGGTTACTTCCGGTGGTCCTGGATACTTTGCGTCAACACTTGTAATATCGCAGACAAACTCTCCTTTTGAATCATATATAAATAACTGTAGTGGCTCCCGTTCCCGTTCTTTTACCACCTCGATATACGTAGTAGCAGTCAGTTCAGTTCCGTTATAAGTGGTTTTGGCGGTGACTGTTGTCTTGCCGTAATCTTTAGCCACAGCATAATATTTCCCATCTTTCTTATCTTTTCTTATGGAAATTATGCTCTCATCAGCTGAGGTCCAGGTGATGTCGTAATCGCGCTGGTCATATGGTCGGGAGTCCGGGAATACATGCGCCTTCAAAGGTATCTCACCTTCAATCGAGATGCCGTGAGGATGCTCGTCGATGATAAGTTCATATTTGTCGCTTACCACCACTATGCATCTTGCCGTCAGAGTGTTTTCTCCTGCCTTGTAGGTGGCGAGAACTGTGTTGGTGCCTTTGGCTCCGGCCACTGGCGTCACGACTCCCTTGTTGATAGTGATGAATTTATCCTTTTCCACAATTTCCCATGTCACGCTCTCGCTGATGTCTTTCATCGCCCGGTTCACATCGCCGCTCATCGCTTTGATGGTGAATGTCTCTGTGTTGAGAATCTCGACGTGGTCTACGCTGGTCTCTCCCTGTCTCTTATACACATCTGACGCTGCCGACGATCTTACG
>USNC01000146.1 GCA_900555915.1 uncultured Porphyromonadaceae bacterium
CAGCGTCAGATGTGTATAAGAGACAGGTCTAACAAACGGAGATTGCCGGATTTTTATTCAGATTCTTCACTCTGATATCGAATCCGCCCACTCTCCTATTTCCCCTCCAAATTTTGGAATGAACGATTTTTTCACTAATTTTGCATAGACATTAACCTAACTAACAGACAAACCGGAATGAAACTACCCGTAAGAAAACTCGTATGGTGCGCGTTGCTATGTTGCGGCACTATTCCTTCCTTCGCACAGGCCAACTATGACTTCTCCAAACTAAAGATGGAGCCGCTCGGACGCGGCGTCGTGGCAGTAAGGGAATCGCCTGAGAAAGTGAACATATCCTGGCGCTATCTCACACAGGATCCGGAGTCACAGACATTTGACGTGTACCGCAACGGGAAGAAGATAAACAAGGCTCCTATAAGCGACGTGACATTCTTCAGCGACTCCTACAAAGGCAACGAACCCGCCACCTACGAGGTGCGTCCCGCAAAAGGGAAACTCGCAGGGCGCTACACACTCCCGGCAAACGCTCCACACGGATATATCGACATACCTCTCGACCGCCCGGAACTCGGAGTCGACATCTTCGGCAAAGAATACCACTATACAGCCAATGACGCATCGGTGGGAGACGTGGACGGCGACGGCGAATACGAGATTATTCTGAAATGGGATCCGACCAACGCTCACGACAATGCCCACAACGGATTCACCGGCCCCACGATCTTCGACTGCTACAAACTCGACGGCTCCCGGCTCTGGAGAATCGACCTCGGCAAAAACATCCGTTCCGGCGCCCACTACACCCAATTCATGGTCTATGACCTTGATGGCGACGGCTGCGCGGAATTTGTATGCAAGACAGGCGACGGATCAATCGACGGAACAAACCACGTGATAGGCGACTTGAAAGCCGACTGGCGGAACATCAACGGACGCATCATCGCAGGCCCGGAATACCTCACGATATTCGACGGCAAGACCGGAACCGCGCTCCAGACCGTAGACTACACACCGCAACGCGGCAACCTCAAGGACTGGGGCGACAGCTATGCCAACCGCAGCGACCGCTTCCTGGCCGCCATAGCATATCTCGACGGCGTGCGCCCGTCGGTGGTGATGTGCCGCGGCTACTACACCCGCACCGTGCTCGCCGCCTATGACTGGGACGGCAAAGAACTCAAAAGCAAATGGGTGTTTGACTCCAACACACCCGGCAACGAGGCTTACGCCGGACAGGGGAACCACAACCTTAGAGTCGCCGACGTGGATGGCGACGGATGCGACGAGATAATCTACGGACAGATGACTGTGGACAACGACGGCACCGGACTTTACTCCACAGGCATGTACCATGGCGACGCCATACACCTCCTCTCCGACATAAACAATGAGAAATACTACGTGTGGTGCTGCCACGAGAACCGCAAGGACGGATCCTCGCTGCGCGACGCCGCCACCGGCGAGGTGATATTCCAGTTTCCGAGCAATATGGATATCGGACGATGCATGGCAGCAGACATCGACCCTACACATGAGGGAGTGGAACTGTGGTCGCCAAATACCGACGGCATACGCAACTTCAAAGGTGAGCTTATAGGCAACAGACATGACTTCGAAGGCCCTACGAAAAGCAGAATACCGGCCAACTTCAGCGTGCTCTGGGACGGAGACCTGCTCAGGGAAATACTTGACGGTGTGACCATAAGCAAATACAACTGGGAAACAGGCAAACTTGAAAGCATGAAGCACTTCGACGGCTGCACCTGGAACAACGGCACCAAGCGCAACCCCTGCCTGCAGGCCGACATTCTCGGCGACTGGCGTGAGGAAGTGCTGGTACGCACTGAAGACAACACCTCGCTCCGTCTCTACGTAACCGACTTACCTACAGACTACCGCTTCCACACCTTCATGGAGGATCCCGCCTACCGTGTAAGCGTAGCCAACCAGAATGTGGCCTACAACCAGCCCGCAGAGCCGGGATTCTATTTCGGTCCCGACCTCAAAGGGAAAAAATTCCGCGGCACTAAAGTGAAATAAACAAATCTAACATCAAAAAAACATGAAAAAAGCAACCATCGCTATCCTTGCCTTGGCTACTCTGGCCGCCTGCAACAGCAAAGGCAGCCAGACAGAACAAGAAGAGATCAACGACTCCACAACCCCTCTCCACCTGCTCCAGCCTGACTACAAGACTCCTTACGGGCAGTTGAGCCCCGACTCCGTGAAAGCGGACATCGACAGGGTGTTCGCATATATAGATGAAGTGACTCCCGCCAAGATGACCGACGGCAAGGTGAACCAGGGCACCTACCGCCTGACCAGCTACGAATGGGGTGTGATGTATGACGCACTTCTCGACGCGGCAAGAATCACCGGCGACTCACGCTATTCCGACTATGTCAGCGACCGCATACGCTTTCTCGCCTCAGAAGCCGACAAAGCGACCGACGTATCGGAAGACGGACAGCTGCGCCAGGTGAAAAACCCGCTGACCCTCGACGACGCAGGTGCAATGGCAGGAGCATGGATGCGCGCCGCTATGGCCGACTCCACTCTCAGCATCTCGCCCTACATAGAACAATACTGGAAAGTGGTGGAGGAATCGCCAGTGCATCTCGCCGACGGCACCATTGCGCGCAACAGGCCACACTACAATGCCATCTGGCTCGACGACATGTTCATGGCGCTCCCGTCGATGGCTGTCAGAAGCGAATACCGCGACCAGCCTGAGCAACTTGATGAAGCGGCACGGATTGCAAGCGGATTTATCAAGCGAATGTGGATGCCTGAGAAAAAGATATTCCGTCATGGATATCTTGAAGACGCCAGCCATCAGCCGTCGATGGCTTGGGGACGTGCCAACGGGTGGGCTATACTGACATTGTGCCAGCTTCTCGACTTCCTACCCGAGAATCATCCTAAACGCGCGGAACTGCTCGACATCTACCGCCAGCATGCCGAAGGTCTGGCCTCCCTTCAGGGCATAGACGGCTTCTGGCATCAGCTTCTTGACCGCCCCGAGACTTTTGAAGAGACCTCGGCGACCGCGATTTTCGCATACGCCATCGCACATGGAGTGAATGAAGGCTGGCTTGAAGCCACCACCTACGGTCCGGTGGCACAGCTCGCATGGGAGGCAGTCGCTTCCAAGATCAACGGCAGAGGCGAGGTGGAGGGCACCTGTGTAGGCACCGGCATGGGATTCGACCCGGCTTACTACGCCTACCGCCCCGTAAGCGTGAAAGCAGCCCACGGATATGGTCCGGCTATCTGGGCAGGCGCGGAAGTCTACAGGATGCTGAAGCAGAACCACCCCTATGTCAACGACAGCGCGGTGCACTACTACAAGACCGACCCCGAGGCCACCATGCCTATCTTCAGCCTTGACAAAGACGGCAAAGCATTAGAAATCAGACATTGACAGTCCTAAACAAAACGACACACAATGAAATACAAAGCATTATCATTGCTGGCTATCGCAGGCATGACCCTCTCTGCGCACGCCCATGAGACCATAAACATGAATTTCGACTGGCAGTTTGGACGCGGCGACCTGACAGGAGCTGAGACCGTAGGTTTCGACGACTCCGGCTGGGAGACTGTCAATCTGCCACACGACTTCCAGATACACCAGCAATGGGTGGAGCCATCGGCCGATGAGAAACCGGACCTCGACAACCCGATGGCCAACATCAAGAGCCGCCTTAGCGCCAGAGGCTTCAAGGAGATGGGCACCGGCTGGTATAGAAAGACATTCACCCCTGAGGAATCATGGAAAGGGAAACGAGTGGTGCTTGACTTCGAGGGAATCCTTCTCGTGGGCGACGCGTACCTCAACGGAGAGCGTATCGGCGGCACAGACTATGGCTACCTCGGATTCGAATGCGACATCACCGACAAACTGAAATACGGCGAACCCAATGTGATCGCGGTCTTCGCCGACACCGGAAAACCGGAAAACTCACGTTGGTACACCGGCGCCGGTCTCTACCGTGACGTAAACCTGAAAATCGGCGACAAAGACCAGTTCTTCACCCGCCATCCCCTCTTCATAAAGACTCCGGAAGTGGGCGCGGACAAATCTCTGGTAGTCGTAAAAGGCGAGATGTCAAACAAACTGCGTGCCGACAGCATCACCGTCGGTATATCCATCACCGCCCCGGACGGAACAGTAGTCTACGACAGGAAGAAAAACCACTGGAACAACCGCAAGCAACGTGTCCGCGAGTTCGACCTTGACAGCATCGCTCTGACCGACGTCAAACTCTGGGACACCGAAAACCCTAACCTTTATACCCTTGAAGCCACTCTATACCGCCCGGACGGAACTGTGGCCGACCAGGTCTCGGAACGTTTCGGCGTGAGAAGCATCGAGTTCTCGCCTGAATTCGGCATGAAACTCAACGGCAAGAAAGTACTGCTGAAAGGCATAGCCAACCACCACACGCTCGGCGCACTCGGAGCCGCGGCCTATCCCCGCGCACTCGAAAAACGCATCAAACTGCTTAAAGACTTCGGATTCAACCACATCCGAACCTCACACAACCCGTACAGCGAATCCCTCATGGACCTTTGCGATGAATACGGCATTCTCGTGGTGGATGAACTGTACGACAAATGGAAGGACGAATTTATCGGCGGCCGCAAGCCCTGGACCGAACTCTGGCAGCAGAACGTGCCGGAATGGGTGAGACGCGACAGAAATCACCCGTCGGAAGCTGTCTCTTATACACATCTGACGCTG
>USNC01000147.1 GCA_900555915.1 uncultured Porphyromonadaceae bacterium
ATGTGTATAAGAGACAGCTGTAGGCGCGCTCCATCTGGCAGGCGACAAAGGGATAGTGGAAGGCCTGCGCAAACTCGGCTACAAAGTCACACCGGCCGGAAAATGACCGGGCAGCCGAAATGGGGTCTTAGATTTTGTATTTCAGATATTATTGATTAAATTTGCAATCTGCATACACATCAGGGGTGAGCATCTGCGACACGATGCTCACGCCTGCTTCATAAGACCCGGATTGCACCATATCCGGCAAACATCATAAACACACACCGGATGACAAAGACAGAATATGGACTGATAGGCAAAGTGCTCGGACATTCCTATTCAGCAAAATATTTCAATAATAAATTTGAAAGCGAGAACATACCCGCGCGCTATGACCTCTACCCTCTTGAAAGCATCGACATGCTGCCGGAACTTATAAGATCGCATCCGCATCTTTCCGGACTTAACGTCACTATACCGTATAAGGTGGACGCAGTCAGATATCTTGACACGCTGAGCGAGGAGGCCGAATCGATCGGCGCAGTCAACGTGATCAAGATCATCCGCACTCCGGAAGGCATCTTCCTCAAGGGGTTCAATTCAGACGCCTACGGATTCATGGAGGCGATGAAACCTCTGGTCAGAGCCGCCGGCATCACAGCAGACACCGACAGCCGGGAACCGACGGCTCTGGTGCTTGGCACGGGAGGGGCGTCAAGGGCCGTTATATGGTCGCTCCGCAAATTAGGATTCACACCACAATCGGTAGGACGCAGAAGCAAAGAGAACTGCATGGCATATGAAGAACTCACTCCCGAACTTATCCACGATGCCGGAGCAGTGGTCAACTGCACACCCCTCGGCACCAGCCCCGACACAAACAAGGCAGCACCGTTTCCATATCAGTACCTGCATAAAGGCCAGATATGCTTCGATCTCGTATATAATCCTGCGGAGACTCTTTTCATGCGCATCTGCAAAGCGCATGGCTGCATGGTGAGCAATGGCCTCGAGATGCTTCGTCTCCAGGCCGAGGGAGCCTGGAAGATATGGACTTCAGAATAATACCGGCAACGGCACTCGCCGCCGGCATAGCGTTGGCCACCATGACCCATGCGCAATGGTGGTGGGGCATCATCACCATCGCCTTCGCATCGGCAGGATATATGGCGATAATGCGTGCGTCGGGAGATCCTGTGAAAACATTCCGCCTGCAGAAGTGGCATAATGTGTGGACAGCAGTTCTGTTTGTGGGAATCGGCGTCACCGACCAAAGCCTCAACCGTCCGCTTACCGCCGAAGAGACTTTTGAAGAGGAGACACCGGCATACCTCACAGGCGAGATCCGCAATATCCTTCACCAGACGTATGGCGACAGGCTCGAAGTGACAATAGACGGCACCAACGGAGCCTCGGCGTGGCTTCGCACCGGAGCCACGACACTCACCTCCGGCGACATAGTCACGTTTCCGGCCGACAGGCTAAAAAAAATCTCGGCCGACACCTCGGCCATGATGCGGAAAATCGCGCCGATGCTCGAATCGCGCGGCATACTCTATCATGCCTCTATAGGCACGAACGACATATCACCCGCAGGACGCTCGCAGTCGCTGCATGCGATGTGCGTCTCCGCCCGCGACAGAATAGAGGTAAAGATAGAAAAAAGCATTCTCAACCGGCCTACCCAGGAATTTATCAAAGCCATCCTCATGGGCGACAAATCAGGACTTGACGAACAGACACGCCTTACTTTCTCCCACGGAGGCACAGCCCATATGCTTGCACTCAGCGGGCTGCATATGGGCATCATAGCAGGACTGCTGCTATGGATCATGCTGCCGGTATCCGCTACAGGACGATATAAATGGGGATATGGAGCAAGCATACTGCTGCTATGGTGCTACGTGTTTCTGACCGGTGCCTCGCATTCCTCGGTGAGGGCTTGCGTGATGATCACATTCGCATTTGCCGCTGTAATCGCCGAAAGGAAAAACAGCGCAGCCAACGCCCTATGCTCGGCATGTCTGCTCATACTTCTCATCGAGCCGTCGGCCTTGTTTGACGCAGGGTTCCAGCTGAGTGTGGTGTGCGTGGCCTCCCTGATAGCGTTCGCCACCCGCCTCAATCCCGTCAGCCACCGCAGGCATCCGATACTATACCGGATATGCGGAGCTGTGCTTGCCACTATAGCAGCCTCGCTCGCATCGCTTCCTCTCACCTCATATTATTTCGGCCAGATACCACTGATGTTCCTTCCCACCAACGTACTGCTGCTGCCGCTCATACCTGTGTATCTGTCGCTCGGTCTAATCTTCACGGCGCTTCTTTGCGCCGGATATGAACCGGGCATACTCGCCAGCGCGCTCGACTCAGGATATGAATTCCTTATACAGGCGACCGGGACTCTCTCGTCGGGCGCGGATTATGTGCTGGAATATCAGATGCCACTATGGGGTCTTGCCCTATGGATGATCTCGGCCTTAACTGGCGCGCTGGCCCTAAACCGGACAAAAAAATGAAAGCAGACCTACAATTTCTGTCAGAAAGGTTTGACAGATTCAACAGCCTGATATTCAAGAATCCACTTCCCAGACCGATGATGCACATAACCGAAGCCAAGAGTTTCATCGGGCAGTTCAAGATGGAGAGGCATCCGAGAGGAGGCGCAGGAGGCTGCATCTACCACATATCTTTGAGCAGCCGCTATGACCTGCCGGAAGAAGTACTGGAGGACACAGTGATTCACGAGATGATACATTTCCTCATCCACCACAACGGCATACGCGACACATCAAGCCATGGCAAAGTTTTCCGCCAGATAATGAACGACATCAACAGCCGCTTCAACCGCCACGTCACCGTGAGCCACCGATGCACATCCGGACAACTGGACAGCGACACACGCAACTCGCATTCCATAGTGTGCCTGTGTGTGATGACAGACGGCAGGCATCTTGTATGCAAGGTAACCCAAAGCAAGGTATTCGAGATATACAGGGCTTTTTGCAACTGGGACAAAGTGGCAAGCCAGGAATGGTACTGGGTGTTCGGGAGTTATTTCAACCGCTACCGCAAGGTGGTGACGCCTAAACTTTTCAGCGTGGATGAGGAAGGGCTGTCGCAGGTGAGGAGCGGTGTCGCCCTGCACTTCACGAAGCAGCCTGACGGGAGGCTCACTCTGAATCCGGTCCGCTGAAAGCAAGACGGTAGTTGCCGTCAAGGCGATTGAGCATCGCCTTGTCCTGACGCTGGAATCCACTCTCCGCCAAACCCACCGACCGGTTGTGGTCGTCAAGATAAAGTCGGTCGGAATCCTTATACCGCATAGAAGCAAGATTGTCGGGGCAACTGCTTCTTGAGGTGCGCACGCCGGCAAGACCAGTCATTGTGTCGAAGAAAGCACGGCTCGACGACACTTTCCTGCGCTGATTATGACTCAGAGCCATAGCCGCTTCGGGGAAAGAGCCCACATATCCGTCGGAGAGCCATACGATGAACGGAACCCTGAGCTGATAGAACGTAGGGCAAGGCGAAGCGTGCAGGAACAATTGCCTGTCGTCGTCAAAGAGATCCTCGCCATGGTCGGATGTATATACGAGAGCCGAGACATCGGCACCGGACTTCTCAAGACGCGCGATGAGAGAGTCGAGCAGATTGTCGGTCAGAAGAATACTGTTGTCGTAGGCATTCACGAGTTTTTCCTTCTCACCGACACTTGCCTCGCTGTAATCGTCGGGGGTGAAATGCCGGAAGTCATCAGTGTACCGGTCGCAATAACTGAAATGCGAGCCATAACTATGGAGCACAATCAACTGCTTTCGTGCAGACGGAGAGATGATCCTGTCGAACTCATCAATCAGATCAAGATCAGTACCAGTCATCGAAGAATGCCGCGGAATGTCGCGCAGGAAAATTGTGGTGTCGGCTTCTTCTCCGAAGAAATCGATGAAAGAACCGTTGCGCTGCTGGTTGGAGACAAACGCCGTGCGGAAACCCGCTTCCCTGAACAGCGACAGAATGCTCTTCACCACATATATCGAGTCGCCATATGTGGACGAATCAAGATGAGAGAGAAGCAACGGCACACTCTTATGGGTGGTGTTGGACTCACTCATCGCCTTATTGAACGAATACAGACCTTTTCTCTGCGAGAGCCGGGGATTTGTGGGTCTGCCGTAGCCATTGAGTTGCCAATGGTCGCTCCTTGATGTCTCCCCTACCACAAGCACGTATATCTCACGCAAAGAGTCATTGTGGGAATCGATGCTGCTGAAATGGAAATTCCTCGACAGTTCGCCTCTGTGAGTCAATTTCTCGGTGTGCCTGGTAGCGAGCGAGATATTGTAGGCCACATTCACGGGATAAAGGTCGCGCCGCATCGCATAGGAATGGTCGGTAGCGAAACATAATGCCACACATGCCACACCAACCGCCGTCACGCAATAGGCGGCTATTCTTCCACGGAAAGTGAACTGCCGCGGCAGCTGCACCTTATGGACCATCATCACCACGCCCATCACGAGCGACGGAAGATAGAGCAGACACACGAACAATACTGACGGGAGCAGATTGGCGAGCAATTCGCCGGCCTCCCCCGGATTGGTCGATGTCAGATTGAGGAACATGTCGACCGCAATCACCGACCTGCCGTAGAGTCCGAGCAGTACAATCTGCATCGCCCCCATCAGGATCAGCGGCAGAAGCACCCATATGGTGCGTCCCAGTCCTGTCTCTTATACACATCTCCGAGCCCACGAGACACTGAGCG
>USNC01000148.1 GCA_900555915.1 uncultured Porphyromonadaceae bacterium
CGCTCAGTGTCTCGTGGGCTCGGAGATGTGTATAAGAGACAGGTTTTATAAGTTCATACTTTGAAGGAAGCGAAGCCAGCCAAAATTAAAATAGCAATGAAAGAAATGAAATATCTCGCGTTGGCGGCATTGGCGGTATTCGGGATGACAGCTTGTCAGGACGACACCGACCCGAAGATCTCCACCGCAACGGAATTCGTGCTGAACACGCCACCATTGGCCAACGAGACACTCGAACTCTCGCCGGAGGGCACCAGCAAATTCACAGTGTCACAGCCGAACTACGGACTGACACTGGCCCCCACCTACGGCCTTGAGATCTCGCTCAAGGAAGACTTCACGGCCATCAAGGAGGGCACCTACACCAATATTCAGGGAGAAGAGGTGCCGATCCCGGCATCTGTGACCATACCACTCGAGAGCCAGATCAACGCAGTACTGACAGTGAAGCAGAGTGTGCTTGCCACCGCCATCAACAACATGAGGGGCATCGGCAGGGCAGACGACTACACGGAAGAGGACGCGCGCGCCGTGTATGTGCGCGCCACATCGATGGTGGCCAACCAGCCCTCGACATTCATCGTGTCGAACGTGGTGACGCTGAAGTCGGTGAAGGATTACTGCGCGTTTGACGCAGACGCTCCTCTCGACGTGCTCTGGACACCGGGCGACGCCAACGGCTGGAACTTCGACAATGCGATGCAGATACCCGCAGCCTCTGAAAACGTGTACAAAGGCTTCATGGCAGTGAGCGGCAACTTCAAGTTTACCGCCAATCCGGGCTGGGAGAATCCCGGCAACTACGGAGCGGGCCCGGATCTGAACCTCGTGCAGGCCGAAGACGGCACCTGGAGCGGCGACCTCTATGAGAACGGCGGCAACTTCTCCGGCCTTGATGCAGGACTCTACTATGCAGAAGTCAACATCACCAACCCCGGAGCGGCAAAAGACGAGCTTGTCGGCAACGTGAAACTGACCCCCATCAAGACAATCAGCCTCATCGGCGACTTCAACGGCTGGGGCGGCGACGCGGAGATGACACCTATGGAGGGCTTCTCGAGCTGGAAGATAGAGAATGTGGATCTCGGCGACGGAGGCTGGAAATTCCGTATGAACGGAGAATGGACCTACAATTTGGGCGGCACAATGGACAACCTCGTGCCGGACGGCGACAACCTTCCGGGATCAGGAGTGCAGACAGTGGTGCTCGACCTCTCCAAACTTCCCTACAGCGCACGATTTGAATAATAACCGACCGGTATGCCGCATACCGGCGGCATACCGGCAACAACGTGAAACCATCAATATGAACACAAAACATATATCATTGCTCGGACTTGGATTCCTTGCCGCCGTCGCGCTGGCATCGTGCGACAAGATCGAGGACAGCACCTCGCAGCCGATCACCAATCCGCAGGAACCGATCTTCGACAACAGTTCGATAGTCTTCATCTCATTTCCATACATCAACGCATCCGACCCGGAGGCAGGAGACGTGAAAGTGGCATACTGCGTATCGCAGGAGATGCCCGAGGGCTTCACCTTCACCGGCACGATGCAGCTCTCCACCGGCGAGGACTTCAGCAAATCGATCGAGGTGCCCCTCACCTACAGCGACCACTATCTCTACGCCAACGTCGGCGACATAGCGGCGCAGTATACCGAGACATTCTCCAAGAGCCCGGCCACGGTGGACCTCTTCGGCCGCACCAGCCTCTACATCACCAACGGCAGCGACAAGGCCCATGTGGGGGCTCTCGACCACTATTTCGCGGCAGGTCCCTACGTATTCACACCGGTGCCCGCATCAAAACTGATCTCAAGCACCTACTACGTGGTGATGGGCAACGGCACGGAATGGGACTACCGCCATGCCGTGAAATTCAACCATTCGGAGATCAACCAGTATGACGACCCCAACTTCTCGGTGGTAGTGAAACAGGGGAGCGAACTCGGCGACAAGTGGATCATCATGCCGGGCGAGACTTACTGGGATATAATGGCGGGCAAAGCGGAACTGGCCGGAAGCCAATATTATCTGCCGATCTATGACCGCACCGACAACGGCACCAACTACGGCGACCTCGAAGACTCGCACAACATCAACTCGACAGCGATGCCCTCTCTGGCGACACCCTGCGAGATCTCGATCAACGCGCAGAACATGACGTACGCGTCGAAGGCGGCAGTGGAAAGCTACTACGCCACAGGCAGCGGGTGGGCCAACTGGGGTGAGCACTGGATGCCGCTCTTCACCACCAACTTCCAGGACTACAACGGCTTCCTGAACCTTGGCAACGAGTTCAAATTTGCTCCCCAGGCAGGCTGGGGCGGCGATTTCGGCGCAGCGGCAGCCCTTACCGAAAGCGAGGCCAACGGACTCTACTCCTACACCGGCACAGTGAAGGATGCGGGCGACAACATCAGGATCAACCATGAAGGCTTCTACTGGGCATATCTGAACGCAGTGGAATGGAGCCTGAGCCTCAACGAGATAAAGAGCTGGGGTCTCATCGGCGACTTCAACGGCTGGGGCGGCGACGTGGCTCTGACCCCGTCGGCCGACATGTATACCTGGACAGGGGAGCTGACAGTGGGCGAAGGCCAGAGCTGGAAGTTCCGCGCCAACAGCGACTGGGCCATCAACCTCGGCGGCCAGGCCGACGCACTCTGGAACAACGGCGACAACATCGTGCTTCCGGAAGCCGGCACCTACACCATCACACTCGACCTGAGCACCTATCCGGCCAAGTACACAGCCGTGAAGAAGTGAGGATCAATCAGGGAATTTGATATCATGATTTATCATGTTTCATCATGATTTATCATGTTTCATCATGTTTCATCATGATTTATCATGATTTATCATGATATCCCATGATAAGATATAATAAATCAGCCCGCCATCGATGATGGCGGGCTGATTTATTATCTATGGAAGCGGGGGGCAGAGGAGCTCACCGCGCAGGGTGGCGGAGGAGGCGTCGGTGACGCGGACGCGGATGAAGTCGCCGGGCTTGTGGCCGGCGCGTGGGAAGACCACCACCTTGTTCTGGGATGTGCGGCCGAAAAGTTCCTCCTTGTCACGCTTCGAGACGCCTTCGACGAGAACCTCAAACTCCTTGCCAATGTCGCGGCGGTTGGATTCGAGACTGAGTTCGTTCTGGAGCGCGATCATTCGGTTGAGCCGGTCGATCTTGACATCTTCCGGGACATTGTCGGGGAGATGCTGCGAGGCGAAAGTGCCGGGGCGCTCCGAATATTTGAACATGAAAGCGCTGTCGAAGCCGGCCTCGCGCATCAGAGAGAGAGTCTGCTGAAAGTCTTCCTCGGTCTCGCCATGGAAACCGGTGAACGTGTCGGTCGAGAGACCTGCATCGGGCATGATGCGGCGTATAGCCCGCACCCGGTCGAGATACCACTCGCGGGTGTATTTCCTGTTCATCGCCTTCAGGACTGAATCGCTGCCGCTCTGGACGGGGAGATGGATATGGCGTGCGATGTTGGGATGGGCGGCCATGACCTCAAGAGTGGCGTCGCTCATGTCTTTGGGGTGGGAGGTGGTGAAGCGTATCCTCATGTCGGGAGCGGCCTCGGCCACCATTGCGAGGAGCGCGGGGAAGGTTATGTTTTCGGCGTTGTCACCGGTTTCGGCGTTGTCACCGGTTTTACTGAACTGTGGCGCTGCTTTTGGGTTTGGGACGTAGCGGTAGGAGTTCACGTTCTGGCCGAGGAGGGTCACTTCCTTGAATCCGCGGGAGCGGAGGTCGGCGAGTTCGCGGAGTATGCTCTCGGGCTCACGCGAGCGCTCACGGCCACGGGTGTAGGGCACTATGCAATAGGAGCAGAAATTGTTGCAGCCGCGCATGATGGAAATGAATCCACCGACACCCGCGCTTCCGATGCGGCTCGGCACAATGTCGCGGTACGTCTCGGTGAGGCTGAGGTCGATATTTATGGCCTTCTCCCCCGCTTCGGCAGCGGCGAAAAGTTCGGGGAGCTGCAGGTAAGAGTCGGGACCGGCCACGATATCGACGCCGTAGTCGTCGATGAGTGAGCGCTTGAGCCTCTCGGCCATGCAGCCGATGACAGCGATGATGACGCGGCGCCCCAATTTGCGACGGAGCGCTTTCCAGTGGCTGATGCGCTGATAAATCTTCTGCTCGGCGTTGTCGCGGATGGAACATGTGTTGAAAATCACCGCAGAAGCCTCATCGGGGCAGTCGGTGAGTTCATATCCGGCCATTCCCATCACGGAGGCAACGACCTCGGAATCTGCCACATTCATCTGGCATCCATAGGTCTCTATGCACACTTTCCGGAAAAAAGTGCCATTTTTATCGTCTATAAGTCGAAAAACTCGGTCCATACTATTTTATATATCAAAGAAAATTCCTAAATTTGTACAAAATTACCAAATAAATCATTTGGAACAAAAAAATACCATATAAAACTAATCGTCGCACATGAGTATTCCATTCATTACAGCTGAAGAAGCTGCTTCCTACATCAAGAACGGTGATAATGTCGGACTGTCCGGATTCACTGCCTCCGGAACGCCGAAAGTTGTAACCGTAGCCCTGGCCAAGCGTGCCAAAGAGCTGCATGAGAAGGGCATCCCCTTCAAGATCAACCTATACACAGGCGCGTCGACCAACGACCACGTCGACGGCGAGCTGTCGCGCGCCGAAGCCATCGGCTGTCTCTTATACACATCTCCGAGCCCACGAG
>USNC01000149.1 GCA_900555915.1 uncultured Porphyromonadaceae bacterium
TGTATAAGAGACAGCGCACGAGCCGGTCATGCCGCCGGCCCCGGAGTATCTTGCTGTTATCGTCGATGAATTGGTGCAGTCGCTGAAAGCCACACTTGAATAAAGCCCCGAGCCGCCGGCAAGGCCGCCGGCATTGTAGCAGGCGCTTATCTCATTGTTGGCTGAACTGCAGTTCTGGAAGTATGCGCGGGTGTGCATGTCGGCGGCGCCGAGCAGACCTCCTGCGCATACACTCCCGTCGCTGCCGTTGATTTCGCATCCCTCCACATGGCAGTCGGTCATGGTCACTATGCCGCGGTCATTGCCGCCCACAAGTGATGCTCCCGCGAGACCGCCAAGTGCGAAATTGCCGGTTATCGAGGAGTTGCTGAGATGCACTCCGTCGAAGGCTGCGTCGTGCACGTAGCCGAAGAGGCCGACAGCCGCCGAATTCGGACGGTCGATGATGAGTGTCGATATGGCCGCGCCATGGTAGCGTCCGCGGAAGGGCAGTGCCTGGCTGGCTCCGATGGGCTGCCAGCCGTAGCGGCGGTCGATCTCGCGCGATGCCTGATACATGTCGATTTTGCCCGTCTGGCGGAAATGAGTCTCTGGGGTGATGAGGGAGTTCCTTTCCTCGCTGTTCACGGTCTGGGCCAGTTTGATCAGATGCGAGTATGATGTGATCTGGTATGGCTCTTCCTCCGTCCCTTTCCCGGGCAGCCCTATCTCCGTGTCATAGACGTCGAGCAGCGTCGCTTTGCCGCTGTCTATCATGATTCGGCTCCCAAGGCCGAACTGTGCCGTCTCGAACTCTCCTTTCAGATCGGCGATGAGGGGGTTGTCGTCTATTGGATATTCCAGATACATCAGGCGGTATTCGCCGTCGCTCAGTCCGATGTCGAGTTTGAGGTGCGACCTGTGGTCGGAGCGCCGGTGGGTCCCCTCGCGCTTTATCAGACTGTTGTCCGGAGCCTGGAGCACAAGGGTGAACTTATCGCTGTGGAAGTCTTCGGTCTCCGCGCCAAGCCACATGTCGCGGGCATTCCCCACAAATGTCTTGTCTGAAATGCCGGGAGTGTCGATGTCGGGAGCATTCGTGGCGCAGCCTGCGAGGATGATGCCTGCAAGTATTGCCGTAAGGATTCTTGAGTTTCTCATTTATGTTGTTGTGTGTTGCTGAAATCAACTTGGCAATCGTATGCCCTGTTGCAGATTGCAAATTTAGTGATTTTTTAGTCATGTTTTGTTCCTTCATGCAGTTTTTGATATGTTTTTCAACATTTTTTTTATTTTTTCGAGCGAAATCAGACCATATTTGCCCCATATTTCATTTTTATTGCCTAACTTTGCATCGGGTCTGACCCGATGAACTTTAAAACCGAATCTTTTGCCATGACACGCAGCATTTTTCTATCTGTCGTAGCCGCAGCGTCTGTAGCGATCGCTCCGGATGCGCGTGCGCAGCTTGTGATAAACGAGTTGATGCAGTCTAATATCGACTGTATAATGGACGATCTCAATGAGTTTCCCGACTCCTGGGTGGAACTCTACAATCCCGGTCCCGCGGCCGAGCAGCTTTCACAGTATAAAATTGGCGCGGGCGATAAACTAAAGAAGGCCTATGCTCTGCCGGCCGCGATGATAGCGCCGGGGCAGCATCTTCTTGTATATTGCGACAAGGTCGGCAGCGGACTCCACGCCGGGTTCCGTCTGGAATCAGGCAAGGACGGAAGCGTATATCTGTTCAGAAATGACGAGGTGGTGGATAAAGTGGAGGGTATGGCGAAGCAGCCTGCTCCGAATGTGGCATACGGCAGGATCTCTGACGCAGCCGATGAATGGGGCTATCAGGAAGTGCCGACACCGGGTGCGTCAAATTGCGGAAAAATATGCGCGCGCATACTCGGAGATCCGGTCTTCGATGTCGAGGGCAAACTGTTTTCTTCCGGTTTCAATCTCAACATATCCTTGCCGGCCGATGCGCCGGATGGCGCTGTGGTCAGATATACTCTCGATGGCACCGAGCCTACCTCGAAAAGCCGGGCCTATGCCGGTAGCATCAAGATTTCAACAAGCACGGTGGTCCGCGCCAAACTCTTCTGCGACGGTTGGCTCTCTCCGCGTTCGGTCACTCATTCATATATCAGTCACTCCCGCGAGGTCACGCTCCCCGTAGTCTCGGTGGTCACCGACCAGCGCTATTTCTCCGACAGCAAAATCGGTATATATGTCGAGGGCCGATACGCTTCCGGCACCCCTAACTATCAGTTCGACTGGAGGCGCCCCGTCAACTTCGAGTATTTCGATGGCGACGGCGCCGCTGCTCTCAATCAGCTTTGCGAGACCCGCGTCAAGGGTGGTGCGTCGCGCAATAGCCCTCTGAAGTCGCTCGTCTTCTATGCCAACAAGCGGTTTGGCCGGAAACGGTTCAACCATGAGTTCTTCCCCGACCAGACACCCGGCGTGGAGGAGTTCAAATCGTTCGAGATGCGCAATTCGGGAAATGATTTCGACTATATGTATATGCGCGATGCCATAATCCAGCAGTCGATGGGAATGAACGCCGACCTTGACTGGCAGCCCTCGCGCCCGGCTATATTCTATATCAACGGTGTCTACAAGGGAATCCTGAATATCCGTACCCGAAGCAACGAGGATTACGTCTATTCATACTACGACGGTCTTGAGGATATCGACATGTTTGAAAACTGGTATGAACTGAAAGAAGGGTCCTGGGACAATTACAACGCTTTCAAGAATTTCTATACCGAGAAAGGACACTCCTTCAAGGAATTCTCCGAGTTGATGGATGTGGAGGAATTCTGCAATCTCATGATTATGGAACTCTTCTTCGACAACAAGGATTTCCCCGGCAATAATATCGTGATGTGGCGTCCCCTGGCCGAGGGCGGCCGCTGGCGCTGGGTGGCGAAAGACACCGACTTCGGTATGGGGCTCTATGGCGAGCGGGCCGATTATCCTACTCTTGACTGGGCCACGACTCCCGGATTTGACAACGACCGCAACTCCTGGGCCAACTCCGCCGACGCTTCCAGACTCTTCCGCCGGCTTCTCGACACTCCGGAATTCCGCGACATGTTTATCGACCGCGCGGCAGTCTATCTCGGTTCCTTCCTCAGTGCCGGCGAGATTGTAAGCCGTGTCGACTCGCGCTACTCTGAACTCAGATACGAATATAAATTCCATAGGGCTCTGTTCAATCCCTGGTGGCCCGACTATGCTCAGGAGATTGAATGGGCGCGTACATGGACTCGCGGGCGCGTCCCCTTCTTCTATCGCCATATGGCTGATTTCTTCTCCCTCCAGGCTCCCGTGGCCCTGACGGTCAATCCGGGCGGGGATCGCGACAGGACTCTCTTGGTCAACGGCATTCCGGTAGCCTCCGATATGTTTGACGGCCACTACTATCCCGGACGTAGACTCCGCATTCAGTCCCTCCCCGCTGGCGACGGCATGTACGTCATCGGTTGGAATGTGACCGTGGTCAATGGAAGCAGTTCGCACGCCGAGACCTACAGCGGCGAGACTCTCGACATCGAAATGCCGCAGGCCGCAAGGGTAGTGGTGCGATCCATCCTCTCCGATGATCCCGGTGCCGTGGATGCTGTAGCATCGCCTGATACCTCCGTTTCCGAATATTTCGACCTCTCAGGCCGGAGTCTTGGCTCCCCCGGTCCGGAGTCCCTCGCTCCCGGCGTCTACGTAGTCCGTAAAGGTGCCCGGTCGCGTAAGATTATGGTCAGATGATCTCTGCGCCTCGCGTTTCGGTATGTAAAATGAAAGAGGGGAGTTTCATCGTCACATCGATGAGACTCCCCTCCCGGCATTCATTTCTTTTCTAATTCAAGTTTCGCATCTCAGGCTTTGTGCATAGCTCTCTTCATAGGAGAGGTGTTTCATATAAACTAACTCAAGTTTCGCATCTTGAACTTTATTTTGACAATCTTGGATTTGAGTCAGTTTATTCAGCAATGCTAATCTCAGATAAAAGTTCCGAGACAAACCTCAGATAAACTAAACTTATAAACTATAAACTCATAAACTTCAAGTTGAGCTTGCGAAACTTGAATAAACTAACCTCATAACCTTCAAGTTGAGCCTGCGAAACTTGAATTTGTCACTTCATTTTCCTCAGGAAGCATTCCAGCGTGTTCGCCATCAGGCAGGCGCGCGTCATTGGTCCGAGACCTCCGGGCACCGGTGTGATCACCGACGCTATATCCTTCACGTTCTCAAAATCCACATCGCCGCAGAGTTTGCCTGTCTCAGGGTTGCGGTTCACTCCTACATCCATCACTGCAGCGCCCGGCTTAACCATGTCGGCGGTCACGAACTTCGGTTTGCCTATCGCCACCACAAGAATGTCGGCCTCACGGGTCACTTCCGCAAGATTCTTCGTGCGGCTGTGGGCCATGGTCACTGTGGCGTTGTGGTCGAGCAGAAGTTTCGAGGCGGGAAGGCCCACGATGTTGCTGCGGCCTATCACCACCGCCTTCTTTCCCTCTATCTCAACGCCGGCTTCCTCAAGCATCATTATAATTCCCTGGGGAGTGCAGGGCAGCAGACATGGCTGCTTCTGCCAGAGTGCCGCCACATTGAGCGGATGGAAGCCGTCTACGTCTTTTTCCTGTCTCTTATACACATCTGACGCTGCCGACGATCT